>NZ_JBTLRM010000006.1:33953-77060 GCF_054482755.1 Roseivivax sp. CAU 1761 | reverse complement strand
CCCCCCCCCCCCCCCCCTCCCCCCCCCCCCCCCCGGCTGGTGCTGGTGCGCGGCGTCAAGGGCGGCCGCGCCGCGTTCCGCCTGGCGCCGCCGTTCGTCCTGCATGCCGGCGCCGCGCATCTCCGCGACGGCGAGGATTACGCCCCCGCGGTGACGGCGATCTTGCGCGACGGCGGGGCATTGCCCATCTGAAGAGAGCGCCGCAAGATTCGGTCGCGAAAACTGGCCGAATTTGAATCATCGACCCCGGAAGGCGTGACTTTCGGTCGCGGCTGTGCTGCAATCCGGGGATCGTTCACCGAATGGAGGTCGCCATGAGCTTGAGTTCGCATCTGCAGGAACTGAAGAAGAAGCACCAAACCCTGTCGGAAAGGGTGGAGGCCGCACAGCGCGCCCCCGGTACGGACGGCCTGCACATTGCAGAACTGAAAAAGCAGAAATTGCGCCTGAAGGAGGAGATCACGCGCCTGTCGGCGCCGCGGATGCACTGATTGCAGGCGCCGGGGATTGGCGCCGCGGCCCGCCCGGGCGCCGATCGACCCGGCATCTGAACGACCCGAACGACCCGCGCATCGCCGCGGGTCGTGTTGCGTGCGGGGGGTGGTTTTTCGGGCGGGCAGGGGGCACGGCCCCGCAATCGCCCCGGAGCCGACGCCCGCACGGCTGCCGGGACCGGGCGCGGGCGGACACCATCGGGAACAACGCCGCCGCCGCCGCAGTCCGGCTCCGATCGGCCCGCGCCGGGGCGCCGATCACGCCGCCGGCCTGAACCGCGCTCGGCGACGATCGGGCGGGCACGTCGGGCGGGCGTAGCGCAGGGCATGCCGCCCGGATCCGGCCCCCGCCCGGCCGATCGGATCACGCTGACGGCGAAGGGTCCGGACGGCGGCAGCGGCGGTCGGGCCGGCACGCGGCGAGGCTCAGATCACGCCCATCTCGGCCAGCGCCCCGGCCAGTTCCGGCGGCAGCGTCTCCTCGGCCTGGCGCCGCGAATCGAGGTCGCGCGGCGCGTCGGCCTCCTCGAGGTAGCGCCAGCCCTGGAAGGCCCGCCGCGGCACCGGGGTGACGCGCAGCAATTCGGGATCGAGGATCAGCTCGCAGCGCCGGATGCCGTCCGCGCGCACCACCTCCTCGAACCGCAGCACCCGCTGGCGGGCCTGGATCAGGCCCTTGATGACCCAGAAGATCGACCCGCCTGCGGTGATCTCCGCCTCGCGTTTCGGCCACATTCGCGTGACGTGGCGCGGATGGCCGTCGGCGCCCCGCGCCGGCGCCGAGGCCTGCCAGCGTGCGAGGCTCTCGACCGAGTCGGTGCCGGCGCTGAGTTTCAGAAGATGGCAGATGCGATTCGGCATGGATTCTCCAGGCTCTTGGCCGTATATTGTAGAGCCCCGGTTCGGGGCTGCAAACTGTAGTGGGGCGCCCCCTTTGTCCCGCGCCGCGCCAGGAGGGTTCGCATGACCCGTTTCTCCGCTCCCATCGCCGAACAGATCTGGGACATGAAGTACCGATTCAAGGCCGCCGATGGCACCCCCCTCGACGACAGCGTGGAGGCGAGCTGGCGCCGCGTCGCCCGCGCCCTGGCGGCGCCCGAGGCCGATCCCGGGCACTGGGAGGAGCGCTTCTACGCCGCGCTCGAGGATTTCCGCTACCTGCCCGCCGGCCGCATCCTCGCCGGCGCCGGCACGGCGCGGTCGGTGACGCTGTTCAACTGCTTCGTCATGGGCACCGTGCCCGACAGCATGGGCGGCATCTTCGACATGCTGAAGGAGGCCGCGCTGACCATGCAGCAGGGCGGCGGCATCGGCTACGATTTCTCCACCATCCGGCCCAAGGGCGCCGCGGTCTCGGGCGTCGCCGCCGACGCTTCGGGGCCGCTCTCCTTCATGGATGTCTGGGACGCCATGTGCCGCACCATCATGTCGGCCGGCTCGCGGCGCGGCGCGATGATGGCGACGATGCGCTGCGACCACCCCGACATCGAGGCCTTCATCGCCGCCAAGGCCGACGGCGCGCGGCTCAGGATGTTCAATCTCTCGGTGCTGGTCACCGACGCGTTCATGCGGGCGGTGGACGAGGACGCCGCCTGGGATCTGAGCTTCGGCGGCAAGGTCTATCGCAGCCTGCCGGCGCGCGATCTGTGGAACCGGATCATGCGCGCCACCTACGATTACGCCGAGCCGGGCGTGATCTTCATCGACCGCATCAACCAGAAGAACAACCTCGCCTATTGCGAGACCATCTCCGCCACCAATCCCTGCGGCGAGCAGCCGCTGCCGCCCTACGGCGCCTGCCTGCTGGGCTCGGTCAACCTGGCGCGGCTGGTCAGCGACCCGTTCACTGATGCCGCCCGGATCGACGAGGCGGCGCTCGACGATCTCGTCGCCACCGCGGTGCGGATGATGGACAACGTGGTCGACGTCTCGCGCTTCCCGCTGCCCGCCCAGGCCGAGGAGGCGCGGCAGAAGCGCCGCATCGGGCTCGGCGTCACCGGGCTGGCCGACGCGCTGCTGATGAAGGGGCTGCGCTACGGCTCCGAGGAGGCAGCGCGCCAGACCGAGCGCTGGTTGCACCGGATCGCCCGCGCCGCCTACCTGGCCTCGGTGCATCTGGCGCGCGAGAAAGGCGCCTTCCCGCTCTTCGACGCGGAGAAGTTCCTTGCCTCGGGGACCATGCAGGACATGGACGAGGACGTGCGCGAGGCGATCCGCGCCCACGGCATCCGCAACGCGCTCCTGACCTCGATCGCGCCCACCGGGACGATCTCGCTCTATGCCGGCAACGTCTCCTCGGGGATCGAGCCGGTCTTCGCCTATGCCTACCGCCGCAAGGTGCTGCAGAAGGACGGCAGCCGCACCGAGGAGGAGGTCGTCGACTACGCCGTGCGGATGTGGCGCGAGCGGAACGGCGACGCCCCCCTGCCGGAGCATTTCGTCAACGCCCAGACCCTCGCGCCTGCGGATCACGTGCGCATGCAGGCGGCGGCGCAGCGCTGGGTCGATTCCTCGATCTCCAAGACCATCAACGTGCCCGAGGACATCGCCTTCGACGCCTTCAAGGACGTCTATCTTCAGGCCTGGCAGAGCGGCTGCAAGGGCTGCACGACCTACCGCCCGAACGAGGTGACCGGGAGCGTGCTCAGCGTGGGGGAGGACACGGCAAAGAATGCTCAAATGCTCGGTACCGCAGGCGAGCGTCTGAAATGGGCGCGAAAGAAGATTGGGCTTTCGCAACGCCAGCTCGCGTCTCAGTCATCAGTGAATGCGACCTACATAGGGAACATCGAAGCTGGCGGAGAAATGAGCCGTAACGCCGCGCAAGACTTATCAGCCACCTTGAAAGTTTCGCCCGGTTGGCTGCTGTTCGGTGACCACGCGCCCGCCCCCGAAGCCGTCGCCACCCCCGCCGCCGAGCCCGAGCGCCCGCATGGCGACGTGGTCTACATGTCCGAGCCGCTGGACCGCCCCGAGACCCTCGAGGGCACCACCTACAAGCTGAAATGGCCCGACAGCGAACACGCCATCTACATCACCCTGAACGACATCGTCGTGGCCGGGCGCCGGCGGCCCTTCGAGGTCTTCATCAACTCGAAGAACATGGAGCATTTCGCCTGGACCGTGGCGCTGACCCGGATGATCTCGGCGGTGTTCCGGCGCGGCGGCGACGTGAGCTTCGTGGTCGAGGAGCTGAAGGCGGTCTTCGACCCGCGCGGCGGCGCCTGGGTGCAGGGCCGCTACATCCCGTCGATCCTCGCGGCGATCGGCGGCGTCATCGAGCAGCACCTGGTGGCCATCGGTTTCCTCGAGGCCGAGGGCATGGGCCTGAAATCCGACCCCCGCGCCGCCACCGCCCCCGCCGCCCGCGGCAAGGCCTGCCCGTCCTGCGGCCAGTACGAGCTGCGCATGCTCGAAGGCTGCCTCACCTGCGCCGCCTGCGGGCACTCGAAATGCGGCTGACGGGCGGGGTCATTTCCTGAGGCACACCTCCGATCCGGCCATCGGACCCGGTCCGATGGCCATTTGCCAGCCAGGTCGTGGCCCTTCGCCGAGGACGGGAGCCTCGCATCGGGCCCTCACCCATCCTCCAACTGCTGAGAGCAGGCCTTCTGCGCAGGGCAAAAGGCACTGCTCCGCTGTAGGCGGGGATCATCCTGCGCGGACTGTCGGCAAGAGACGTGGATGAGGTCTCCCGCGCTTCGTCCGAGGTGAGGGCGGTCCACGCCGGCAATCGCGATCTTGCCGGGCTCGACCCGAGCTCCGTCCTGCACCGAGATGGTCCGGGCAGCGCTGATCCCGGCGATCCTCCCCGTCGCCAGTGTGGTCTTCATGGCCGACGCGAGGGTGTGGCGCTGCGCCATGGGTGCGCTGCCGACGCTCGCCGCGCGCCTCGAGCAGGGCGACCGCTTGGCGCCCGTCGCGGTGCCAATCGATCCTGGGATCGCGCCGGGCCCGCGCGGCTCTTCATCGCCTGGCGTCGCGGTGATGGCGCCGCCCACGCCGCCGGTGACGCTCGCCGCCCCTGCCGGCGCGGCGCTGGCCCAGTCCGACCCGGGAGGACCGGAGCTCAGTCGGTCCGCGGTCCGCGCTCCGCCATGCGCCGTTCGATGGCGTCGAGACGGCGGAGCACCTCGTCGCGGTAATCCTCGGTCGCGGCGTTCGATTCCTGCGCATGGGCATCCTGCATGCTGTTCACGATCAGGCCCACGACGAGGTTCACCACCGCGAAGGTCGTCACCAGGATGAACGGCACGAAGAACATCCAGGCATAGGGATAGGTCTCCATCACCGGACGGACGATGCCCATCGACCAGCTTTCCAGCGTCATGATCTGGAACAGCGAATAGGCGGAGTGGGGGATCGAGCCGAACCAGTCCGGGAAGGCGTCGCCGAAGAGCTTGGTCGCCATCACCGCGGCGATGTAGAAGATCAGCGCCATCAGCAAAAACACCGAGGCCATCCCCGGCAGTGCCGAGACGAAGCCCTCGACCACCCGGCGCAGCGTCGGCGCGACCGAGATGATCCTGAGCAGCCGCAGGATGCGCAGCGCGCGCAGCACCGACAGGCCCTGGGTCGCCGGCACCAGCGCCACGGCGACGATGGCGAAGTCGAAGACGTTCCAGCCGGAGCGGAAGAACGAAGTCCCGCGGGCGAAGATCTTGAGCGCGATCTCGATCACGAAGATCGACAGGCAGAGGGCGTCGAGGAGGATGATCAGCTCGCCGGCCGCCGCCATCGCGGCCTCGGACGTCTCCAGCCCGAGAACCACCGCGTTGAACAGGATCACGCCGGTGATGAAGTTGCGCGTGCCCGAGCGGTCGAGCGTCTCGGCGACAGACTTGCGGATCGACATGCCGATCTCCGTTTCCAGACCCGGCGTCTCTATGCGTATGGTCGCGGAGCGATACAAGGCCCGTCCGGCGGGCGGCTCCGGTCGCCTATGCGCCGGCGGTGCGCCGGCGCCGAGGCGCGCGGGGAATGTCGGGCCTCGCGGGGGGAGCCACGGGGCGGCGCTGCCCTTCAGCCGTCACCGGCACGTCCAGGGCGCGCGGGCCGGCCGCCGTTCGTCCCCATCCGCGCGGGCCGGCCGTGCTGGCCGCTGCGCAGCGCGGGCGCCGCCGGCGACCCGGGGCAAGACGCTTGCTCGGGTGAAACGGCAGCACCGGCGCCGCAGGGCGCGGCGCCGGTGCTGATGACGTCATCCGTCGGGCGCGGGAAGCCCCGGGCCCCGCCTCAGCGGAGCCCCGGGGCCACGGCGACTCAGATGTAGAGCACGTCGGAGAAGACGTGGCGGACAATGTCCTCGCGCTTCAGGCCGCGGGCGGCCAGTTCGGCGTCGGACATGGCGCTCAGGCGGTTGACGCGGCGCACCCGGTGGTTGCTCTCGGCGATGCTGACGAAACCGTTGCCGATGGCGGTCAGGATGCGGGTGAAGAACTTTCCGCGGGAATCCTGCGAAGCGGTCTGGGCGTGAAAATCGGTGGCCGACATGTGACTGTCTCCTTTTCGGGACCGGATGTCCCTCCCTTGCGACATGACATAGTCGCCGCAGCGCAGCATGGCCATGCGCGGAACCGAATGCCCGCCTCCCGCGCAATGCATATCTATCTGGTCGTGCAGGGAAAGCCGCGCAAACGGGGGCGGACCGGTGGACCGCCCCCTGCGTGCTGAAATGGTGCGACTGAAATGCGCAATTGGAAACGCCGCGGCGCCCCCAGCCGTTCCGCAGACTGACACGTGGAAGTGACGTCGCGATGACGCGCCCCCCCGGGGGGCGCCCCGGGCGCGGCGCGGACAGGGCGCCGGACGGCGCCGGCGACGGGCTGGATCACGCGGCTCCGCACGCGGCCTCGGTAGAGCGTCGCCCCCGGGGCGGGCGCGACTCCGCCGGCACGCTGCTCAAGTCCGCGCGCCGGCCCGGGGCGATCACGTCTTGGTCGGCCAGCCCCAGAAGCGCCGCCGCAGGCGCTGAGATCTGCGTGCAAGGCCTCCGGAGGGTCGACAAGGTCCCCCCGAGCGCCGGTCAGGCGCGGCGGGGGCAGCAGCAGGGAGGGGCGGGCAGGGGCCTGGCCGCCCGCTGGCCCCGGCCCGTATCGGCCAGTGACGGCTGCGCCTCGGGCGCCGCCGCGCTCAGTTGCTGCCGTAGATCCCCGGCCCCGGCAGGTCTAGCGCCGCCAGCGCCGCCCCCACCCGGCCGTCGAGCCAGGCGCGGCCGCCATCCACCGCGGCGCCGTAGGCCCCGAGCGGCCCTTCGAGGAACGGCAACGCCTGGGCCAGCGCCGGGCTGACCGCGTAGAGCGCGATGAGCACCGCCCCGACGCCGAGCGCCAGGGCGAAGGCATGGCCGAACTCGACCCGGTCGCGGGCGCGCTCCTCGTCGATCGCGGCGCGCCCCTGCACCGTCTCCACCGGCCGGCGCTCGTCCTCGGAGCGCAGGGTCTGGTTGATCTCGTCGATGTCCGGCAGCAGGTCGCGGCGCGACCCGGTCGCCGCCGGGGTCAGGGCGGGCCGGATCTCGGGGATCGCGGCGGTTCGGTCCTCCGCCGCGTCCGCGGGCGCGGCGGCGTCGCCGGACCCCGGGTCTGGCGCGGGGCGCGGCGTTGGCCGGGTCGCCTCGAAGCCGAACTCGGTCTGGGTCTCGAGAACCTCCGCCGCCGCGGCGCGCCGCCGGGTCTCGTAGTCGCGCTCCTGGCGCAGCACCTCGGCGACCTCGGGGTCGAGATTGCGGCGCGGCGCAGGCGGGACGGGCGGGGCCGCGGGATCGCCCGCCGCTGCCGGCGGGGCCGGAACCGCGGCCTCCGGCACCGCTTCCGGCGCCTCGGCCGGGCCGGCCGGCGCGGCGGGCTCCGGCGCCGGCTCCTCGGCCGCACCGGTCTCGGGCGGCTGGAACCAGGTCTCGCCGCAATCGGAGCATTCCACGTCCCGGCCCTCCGCCGGGATGAGCTCGGCGGGGACGTCGTAGAGGGCGTGGCAGTTCGGACAGGTCAGCCGCATTCCGGGTTCCATGTGCCGCCTCGGGGGCCGGCGCCGCAAAACGGCACCGGCGGCAGAGTAGGGCGGCCGGGGAGCGGGGAAAAGTCCCTTCGCCGGCGTCCCGCCGGATTGAATCCGCGGGGCGCCTCGGGCAAGAGGGGCGGGAACCCAAGATTGCGGGTGCGGCGCCGCGCCGTCCGCCCGTCGCAGCCCCGGGAGGCGGTCGGCCAGGTGATCTCGTTTCAGGATGCGGCCTATTCCTACGGCGGCGGCGAGCTGCTGCACGGGCTCGACCTCACCCTCGCGCCGGGCAGCTTCCATTTCCTCACCGGGCCCTCGGGCGTCGGCAAGACGACGCTGCTCAAGCTCTGCTACGGGGCGCTGAAGCCGACGCGCGGCCGCATCGAGCTGTTCGGGCGCGACGCCGCCCGGCTGGGCCGCGACGGCATCGCCATGCTGCGCCGGCGCATCGGCGTGGTGCACCAGGATTGCCAGTTCCTCGATCACCTGCCGGTCGCCGAGAACGTGGCGCTGCCGCTCGTCGTGTCCGGCCAGGACCGTCCGGCGGCGCGCGCCGACATGGCCGAGCTTCTGGCCTGGGTCGGGCTCACCCACCGCGCCGGGGCGCTGCCGCCGGAACTTTCGGGCGGCGAGCGGCAGCGCGCGGCGCTGGCCCGGGCCGTGATCATGTCGCCCGACGCGATCCTCGCCGACGAGCCCACCGGCAATGTCGACTGGGAGATGTCGCAGCGCCTGCTGACGCTGCTGGTGGAGCTGAACCGGATGGGCAAGACGGTGCTGATCGCCACCCATGACCTGGCGCTGATCCGCGCCGCCAAGGCGCAGGTCCAGGCCCGGGTGCTGCGCATCTCGGACGGCCAGGTGCGGCTCGCGGGGGCCGACCTGTGAGCCGCCTGGCCTCGCGCCTCTCCGCCGCGCTCGGCTCTCGGCTGGGACCGCTCCGGCGCGGCGAGGCCGGCGCCGACCGGGTGGTGCCGCCCTCGGGCTTCACCGTTCACCTGACGCTGTTCAGCGCCGCGGCGATGGCCTTCCTGGCGGTCTTCGCGCTGGCCGTGACCCTCGCCGCCGGGCGCCTGGCCGAGCGCTGGTCGGAGGAATTGGCGCGCGGCGCCACGCTGCGCATCTCGGCCCCGGCCGAGGAGCAGGAGGCGCAGGTGGCAGCGGCGCTGCGGGTGCTCGAGACGACGCCCGGCGTGACGGCGCCGCGCGCACTCTCGGAGGCCGAGCAGCGCGACCTCCTGGCGCCGTGGTTCGGCCCGGACCTGCCGCTCGAGACGCTGCCGGTGCCGCGGCTCGTGGCCTTCAGCGCAACCGGCGCGGGCTTCGACGCTGCCGGGCTGCGGCTGCGGCTGCAGGCCGAGGTGCCGGGCGCGGTGCTCGACGATCACAGCCGCTGGCGGCGGCCGCTGCTGGCGGCGGCGGACGGGCTGCGGCTGTTCGGCTGGGGCGCGCTGGCGCTGATCGCCGCGGCGCTGGCGGCGATGGTGACGCTGGCCGCGCAGGCGGCGCTGGCGGCGAATGCGCGGGTGATCGCGGTGCTGCGGCTGGTCGGCGCCACCGACGGCTACATCGCCGGCGCCTTCGTGCGCCGCTTCACCCTGCGCAGCGCGCTGGGCGCCGCGGCCGGGGCGGCGGCCGGCGGGCTGGCGGTGGCGCTGCTGCCCGAGGCCGTGGAGACCGGCGGCGTGCTGACCGGGCTGGGCTTCGAGGGCGCCGGCTGGCTCTGGCCGCTGGCCGTGCCGCCGCTGGCCGCCGCGGTGGCCTGGATCGCCACGCGGCGCGCCGCGCGCAAGGTTCTGGAGGAACTCGCCTGATGTCTCATGCCGTGCAATGGCTGCGCTCGCTGGTCTTCGTGGGCCAGATCTACCTCGCCATGGCGGTGCTCGGCCTGGCCTTCCTGCCCTGGGCGCTGGTCTCGTCCCGCGGCGCCCGCATGGCCTGCCGCACCTGGTGCCGCTGGGTGCGCTGGAGCGCCGCCTGGATGGTCGGGCTGAAGACCGAGATTCGCGGCGAGGTGCCGGAAGACGAGGTGCTGATCGCCGCCAAGCACCAGTCCTTCCTCGACATCATCCTGATCTTCGGCGCGGTGCCGGCGGGCAAGTTCATCATGAAGCGCGAATTGATGTGGGCGCCGGTGATAGGGCAATACGCGCTGCGGATCGGCTGCGTGCCGGTGGATCGCGGCAAGCGCGGCCAGGCGATCCGCAAGATGGCCGCCGACGTCGCCAAGGGCCGGGCCGATCCCGGCCAGCTGATCATCTATTCCCAGGGCACCCGCGTGGCCCCGGGGGTCAAGGCGCCCTACAAGGTCGGCACCGCGGTGCTCTACGAACAGCTGGGACAGGATTGCGTGCCGGCGGCGACCAATGTGGGTCTGTTCTGGCCGCGCAAGGGCATCTATCGCCGCCCCGGCACCGCGGTGGTGGAGTTCCTGCCGCGGATCCCCGCCGGAACCGGTCAGCGCGACTTCCTGAAGACGCTGGAAGCCGAGGTCGAGGAGGCCTCGGACCGCCTGATGGCCGAGGCCGGCCGTCCCGCCCGTCCGGCACCCTGACCCGCCCCCCTTCTTCTGAGCACAAATATCCCGGGGGTGGGGGGGGGGTGGCCCCCCTTCCAGAGGGCCCGGGCCTGCCATGCTCACATGTGGATCGGCCCGTCGCCGCAGGCCAGCGCCGCCTCGCGCACCGCCTCCGAGAAGGTCGGGTGGGCATGGCAGGTCAGCGCCACGTCCTCGGCCGCGGCGCCGAATTCCATCGCCACGCAGATCTCGTGGATCAGGTCGCCGGCCATCGGGCCGATGATGTGCGCGCCGAGGATGCGGTCGGTCTCCTTGTCGGCGAGGATCTTCACGAAGCCGTCGGCGACGAAGTTGGCCTTGGCCCGGCCGTTGCCCATGAAGGAGAACTTGCCGGCCTTGTAGGCGCGGCCCTCCTCCTTCAGCTCCTGCTCGGTCTTGCCGACGCTGGCGACCTCGGGATGGGTGTAGATCACCGACGGGATGACGCCGTAATTCACGTGCCCGGCCTTGCCGGCGATCACCTCGGCGGCGGCCATGCCCTCGTCCTCGGCCTTGTGGGCGAGCATCGGGCCCTCGGTGGCGTCGCCGATGGCGTAGATGCCGTCGACGGAGGTCTTCCAATGCTTGTCGGTCTTCACGAAGCCGCGCTCGGTGATCTCGACGCCGAGCTCCTTGAGGCCCAGCCCCTCGGTCACCGGGCGGCGGCCGGTGGCGACCAGCACCGCGTCGGCCTCGATCTGGTGCGCGCTGTTGTCCTTCTTCAGGCTGTAGGAGACGGTGACGCGGCCGTCCGTCACCTCCGCCCCCGAGACCGCTGCGCCGAGCTGGAACTTCAGCCCCTGCTTTTGCAGGATCTTCTGGAACGCCTTCTGCACCTCGGCATCCATCGTCGGCGTGATCGTGTCGAGATATTCCAGCACCGTCACCTCGGCGCCGAGCCGGGCATAGACCGACCCCATCTCGAGCCCGATCACGCCGGCGCCGATCACCACCATCCTCTCGGGGATTTTCTCGAGCTCCAGCGCGCCGGTGGAGGAGACGATCACCTTCTCGTCGATCTCCACGCCCTTGAGCTGGGCCACGTCCGAGCCGGTGGCGATGATGATGTTCTTCGCCTCGTGCGTCTCGTCGCCGACTTTCACCTTGCCCTTCTCGGGGATCGAGCCCCAGCCCTTGAGCCAATCGATCTTGTTCTTCTTGAACAGGAACTCGATGCCCTTGGTGTTGGTCTCGATGGTCTCGGACTTGTAGGTCAGCATCTGCGCCCAGTCGACCTCGGGGGCGGCGCCTTTCAGGCCCATCTTGGCGAAGTTGTGCTGCGCCTCGTGCAGCTGGTGGGTGGCGTGCAGCAGCGCCTTCGACGGGATGCAGCCGACATTCAGGCAGGTGCCGCCGAGCGTCTCGCGGCCCTCGACGCAGGCGGTCTTGAGCCCGAGCTGCGCGGCGCGGATCGCGGCGACGTAGCCGCCGGGGCCGGAGCCGATCACGATGACGTCGTATTGGGCCATGGGGAGGGGTCCTTTCTTGTGTGGGCGGGGGAGGGGCGCTGCCCCTCTTGGCCGCCTTGCGGCCAATTCACCCCGGGATATTTCGGCTCAGAAGAAGCCATGGCGTCAGAGCAGGGCGGCGACAAGGAGGACGAGCGTCGCCGCGAGGCCCAGGGCCCAGATCAGCGAGCGGCCGGGACGCCAGCCCAGCCAGTAGGCCGGGACGTAGAGGATGCGGGCCGCGACATAGGTCCAGGCGGCGAGGGCGGTGACCGGGCCGGACTTGCCGGCGAGGGTGACGGCGAGCACGGCGATGGTGAAGAGGATCAGCGCCTCGAAATGGTTGGCGAGCGCGCGCTGCAGCCGCGCCGTGCCCTCCGTCAGCGGCCGCGAGGGTGGGCGGTCGCGCGCCGACATGGTGTAGCCGGGGCCGAGCTCGAGATTGGCCGGCACCGCGAAGAGCACGAACTGCACCACCTGCCAGAGCGCGGCGCAGACCAGGGCGGCGAGTTCGGGGCTCATGCGGCGCGCCCCGCCTGGCGGTGCACGGCGCGCAGCGCGATGGCCAGCCGGCCGGCCCGGGCGGCGTCGGTCTCGCCGCGGGCGGAGGGGTGGGGCACTTCGAGATGCGCCACGCCGAAGCGCCGGCAGGTCTGCGCCGCGGCGCGGCCGAGCGCGATCACCGGCCGGCCGGCGATCTCGTGGCGGGTGACGGCGTCGAAGCTCGCCTCGAGCAGCCGGGCGGGCACGCTGTGCGAGCGGGTCGGCGGCAGCAGGTGGCAGGCATGGGTCAGGTAGAGCGCCGACCGCGTCAGCCCGGCGCTGGCCAGCGCGGCGTCGACGACGCGGTTGAAGCGCATCTCGGGCAGGTAGCCGGCGCGGGCCAGCGCCGCGCGGTGGGCGCGGGCGGCGGGCGCGTCGAGAAAGTTGTAGCTCACCAGCACCGGCCCCTCGGGATGGCCGCAGGACAGCTGGTAGGGCGAGACCAGGTCGAGATCGAGCCCGACCTCGGCCAGGGTCGCGTAGCCCGGCGCCGCGAGGGCGCGCCGGGCCGCGAAGAGGGCGGGATCGCTGGCCGGGTTGTGGGGCGTCATGGCTCCTCCGCGAAGCGGTAGGTGACCTCGGAGAAGCGGTCGACCGGGAAGGAGAACAGCGTCGTCATGTCCTCCTCGGCGGTGAAGCCGTGATCCTGGCCGGGCGGGATGTAGAGCGTGTCGCCGGGCGCGAGGGCGAGGTCGCGGTCGCCGAGCCGCGCCGTGCCGCGGCCCGAGATCACGTGAACGGTCTCGGCCACCTCGTGGCGGTGGGCGGATTCGGAATGGCCGGCGGCGAGGTAGAACAGGCCCTGGCAGAGACTGGCGCTGGGGCCGCCATCGGCATCCACCAGCAGGCGGTATTTCAGGCCGCCGAGGCGGGCCTCCTCCATCACCTTAAGCTCGGGCGCGTCCTTGGGGATGTGGACGGGGTGGGGCATCGGGTCTCTCCTGGCTCGGGGCCCCTGGGGGCCGGGTCGACCGGACCACCTAGCAGGCCGCGAGCGCGGGGAAATGGCCGGGCGGCGCCGCCCGGCCGGGTCTCGCTCAGAGATCCATCAGCAGGCGGCGCGGATCCTCGAGCGCCTCCTTGACGCGGACGAGGAAGGTCACCGCGCCCTTGCCGTCGACGATGCGGTGATCGTAGCTCAGCGCCAGGTACATCATCGGCCGGGCGACGATCTGGCCGTCGACCACCATCGGACGCTGCTGGATCTTGTGCATGCCGAGGATGCCCGATTGCGGCGGGTTGAGGATCGGCGAGGACATCAGCGAGCCGTAGACGCCGCCATTGGAGATGGTGAAGGTGCCGCCCTGCATCTCGGCCATGCTGAGCTTGCCGTCGCGGGCGCGCTTGCCCTTCTCGGCGATGGCCTTCTCGATCTCGGCGAAGGACATGGCGTCGGCGTCGCGGATCACCGGCACGACGAGGCCGGTGGGAGTGCCGGTGGCGATGCCCATATGCACGAAGTTCTTGTAGACGATGTCGGTGCCGTCGATCTCGGCGTTGACCTCGGGGACCTCCTTCAGGGCGTGGCAGCAGGCCTTGGTGAAGAACGACATGAAGCCAAGCCGGACGCCGTGCTTCTTCTCGAAGAGCTCCTTGTATTCCGAGCGCAGCGCCATGGTCTCGGTCATGTCCACCTCGTTGTAGGTGGTCAGCATGGCGGCGGTGTTCTGGGCGTCCTTGAGGCGGCGCGCGATGGTCTGGCGCAGGCGGGTCATCTTGACCCGCTCCTCGCGGCCGGCATCCTCGGCCGAGACCGGGGCGCGCGGCGCCCGGGGGGCCTCGGCGGCCGGGGCGGGGGCGCTGCCGGCGGCGGCGCGGGCCACGTCCTCCTTCATCACCCGGCCGTCGCGGCCGGAGCCCTGGACCTGGCCGCGATCCAGCCCCTTTTCGGCCATCGCCTTCTTGGCCGAGGGCGCGTCCTCGACATCGCCGCGGCCCTGCCCGGCGGCGGGCATGGTGTACTGGTTGTCGCTCGGCGGGGCGGCCGGGGCGTCGCCGCCCGTCTCGGCGCCCGCGGCGGGCTTCGCCGCGCCGGCCTTGCCGCCGGCGCCCTTGGCGATCACCGCGAGCTGGGCATCGGCCTGCACCGTGGTGCCCTCCTCGGCGAGGATCTCCGACAGCGTGCCGGCGGCCGGCGCGGGCACCTCGACCGAGACCTTGTCGGTCTCGAGCTCGCAGAGCGTCTCGTCGGCCTCGACGCTGTCGCCGACTTTCTTGAACCAGGTCGCCACGGTGGCCTCCGAGACCGACTCGCCCAGCGTCGGCACCATCACCTCGACCGCCTCGCCGGCGCCCTCGCCCTGGGCGTCGCCAGAACCGTCGGCCTCGGCAGGCTCGGCCTTCTGGGCGGCCTTCTTCTTCTCGGATTCGCGCACCTGGGGCTGCTCGGAGCCGGCCTCGCCGGCCTCCGCGATGGTCGCGAGCAGGGCGTCGACGCCCACCGTCTCGCCCTCCTGGGCGACGATGTCGTCGAGCTTGCCGGAGGCCGGCGAGGGCACTTCCACCGTCACCTTGTCGGTCTCCAGCTCGCACAGCATCTCGTCCTCGGCGACGCTGTCGCCGGGCTTCTTGAACCAGGTCGCCACCGTGGCTTCGGTCACCGACTCGCCCAGGGTGGGCACGCGCACTTCGGTCGTCATGTCGTCACTTTCCTTCGATCGTCAGCGCTTCGTCGACAAGCGCTTCCTGCTGGGCTTTGTGGGTGGAGGCGAGGCCGGTCGCCGGCGAGGCCGAGGTCGCGCGGCCGATATAGCGGGCCCGCGGGCAGGCTGCCTCGATGCGGCCGAGCACCCATTCGATGTTGGGCTCGATGAAGCTCCAGGCGCCCTGGTTCTTGGGCTCCTCCTGACACCAGATCACCTCGGCCTGCTTGAAGCGCGACAGCTCCTTGACGAGGCTCATCGCCGGGAACGGATAGAATTGCTCGACCCGCATCAGGTAGACGTCCTCGAGGCCGCGCGCGTCGCGCTCCTCGAGCAGGTCGAAATAGACCTTGCCCGAGCACATCACCACGCGCTTGATCTCGCTGTCGGGCTTCAGCGTCATCTCCGAATTGCCCTTCTCGGCATCGTCCCAGAGGACGCGATGGAAGGACGAGCCGTCGAGGAAATCCTCCGCCGTGGAGACCGCGAGCTTGTGCCGCAGCAGCGATTTCGGCGTCATCAGGATCAGCGGCTTGCGGTAGGAGCGGTGCAGCTGCCGGCGCAGGATGTGGAAGTAGTTGGCCGGGGTCGAGCAGTTCGCGACGATCCAGTTGTCCTGACCGCAAAGCTGCAGGAAGCGCTCGAGCCGGGCCGAGGAATGCTCGGGGCCCTGGCCCTCGTAGCCGTGCGGCAGCAGGCAGACGAGGCCCGACATGCGCAGCCATTTCGATTCCCCCGAGGAGACGAACTGGTCGAACATGATCTGCGCGCCGTTGGCAAAGTCGCCGAACTGCGCCTCCCAGAGCGTCAGGGCGTTGGGCTCGGCGAGGCTGTAGCCGTATTCGAAGCCCAGCACCGCGTATTCCGACAACGCCGAGTCGATGGCCTCGAACCGGGCCTGGCCCTCGCGGATGTGGTTCAGCGGGAAGTAGCGCTCCTCGGTCTCCTGGTCGACGATGGCGGAATGGCGCTGCGAGAAGGTGCCGCGCACCGAATCCTGGCCCGACAGGCGGACCGGGTAGCCCTCGGTCAGCAGCGAGCCGAAGGCCAGCGCCTCGGCGGTCGCCCAGTCGAAGCCCTGGCCGGACTCGAACATCTTGGCGCGCGCCTCGATCAGGCGGCCGACGGTGCGGTGCACGGCGAGGCTCTCGGCCGGCGAGGTCAGGGCGCGGCCGATCTCCTCCAGGGTCTTCTTCTTGATCGAGGTGCGGCCGCGCTGGTACTTGCCCTGCTTCTGCCGGTCGAGATGGCTCCACCGCCCGTCGAGCCAGTCGGCCTTGTTGGGCTTGTAGTTCTTGCCGGCCTCGAACTCCTCGTTGAGATGCGCCTGGAAGGCGGTCTTCATGTCCTCGATCTCGCCCTCGGGGATCAGCCCGTCCTTGACCAGCGTCTCGGTGTAGAGCGTGAGCGTCGTCTTGTGGCCCTTGATCTGCTTGTACATCACCGGGTTGGTGAACATCGGCTCGTCGCCCTCGTTGTGCCCGAACCGGCGGTAGCAGAAGATGTCGATGACCACGTCCTTGCCGAACTTCTGGCGGAACTCGGTGGCGACCTTGGCGGCGTGCACCACGGCCTCGGGGTCGTCGCCGTTGACGTGGAAGATCGGCGCCTCGACCACCAGCGCGTTGTCGGTCGGGTAGGGCGAGGAGCGCGAGAAATGCGGCGCCGTGGTGAAGCCGATCTGGTTGTTCACCACGAGGTGGATGGTGCCGCCGGTGCGGTGGCCGCGCAGGCCCGAGAGCGCGAAGCATTCCGCCACCACGCCCTGGCCGGCAAAGGCCGCGTCGCCGTGCAGCAGGATCGGCAGCACCTTGGAGCGGGTCTCGTCCCGGTACTGGTCCTGCTTGGCGCGGACCTTGCCCAGGACCACCGGGTTCACCGCCTCGAGGTGGCTGGGGTTGGCGGTCAGCGACAGGTGCACGGTGTTGCCGTCGAATTCGCGGTCATGGGAGGCGCCGAGGTGGTATTTCACGTCGCCCGAGCCGTCGACATCCTCGGGCTTGAAGCTGCCGCCCTGGAACTCGTTGAAGATCGCCCGGTAGGGCTTGCCCATCACGTTGGCCAGCACGTTGAGGCGGCCGCGATGCGGCATGCCGATGACGATCTCCTCGATCCCCAGCGCGCCGCCGCGCTTGATGATCTGCTCCATCGCCGGCACGAGGCTTTCGCCCCCATCGAGGCCGAAGCGCTTGGTGCCGGTATACTTGACGTGCAGGAACTTCTCGAAGCCCTCGGCCTCGACCATCTTGTTGAGGATGGCGCGCCGGCCCTCGCGGGTGAACTTCACCTCCTTGCCGTAGCCCTCGATCCGCTCCTTCAGCCAGGCGGATTGCTCGGGGTCGGAGATGTGCATGTACTGAAGCGCGAAGGTGCCGCAATAGGTGCGCTGCAGCACGCTGACGATCTCGCGCAGGGAGGCGATCTCGAGCCCCAGCACGTTGTCGATGAAGATCGGCCGGTCGAGATCGGCCTCGGTGAAGCCGTAGCTCCGCGGGTCGAGCTCGGGATGCTCCTGGTCGAGATTGCGCATGCCGAGCGGGTCGAGCGTGGCGGCGAGGTGGCCGCGGATCCGGTAGGCGCGGATGATCATCAGGGCGCGGATCGAATCCAGCACCGCGCGCTGCACCTGGTCGTCGGTGAGCTGCACGCCCTTGGCCTCGGCCTTGTCGGCGACCTTCTGGGCGGCGGCCTTGGCCTCGCTCGGCATCGCCGGCATCGGCCATTCCCCTGTCAGCGCGGCGGTCAGGTCGTCGGCGGGCTGCGGCGGCCAGTCGCGGCGCGCCCAGGACGGGCCCTCGGCCTCGCGCTTGACCGAGATCTCGTCGTCGCCCAGGCTGCGGAAGAAGTCGCTCCAGGCCTCGTCGACCGCGTTCGGGTCGTTGGCGTAGCGGGCATACATCTGTTCGAGGTAATCCGCGTTCGCCCCCTGCATGAAGGAGGAGGCGTGGAATTGGTCGTTCGGAGACTGGTCGGTCATGTCTTTCGCTCCTGGTGCGCCCCGGAGGGCCTTGGCGCGCCCCTGCCGGGGGCGGGGCGCACCGCAAGTTCGGAACGCCGCCCCGCGGGGCGGCGCGGGCCTCAGCCCTGCTTGATCGCCTCGAGCACCGCCTCGCCCAGCGTCGCCGGGCTGTCGGCCACCACGATGCCGGCGGATTTCATCGCCTCGATCTTGTCCTCGGCGCCGCCCTTGCCGCCGGCGACGATGGCGCCGGCATGGCCCATGCGGCGGCCCGGAGGCGCGGTGCGGCCGGCGATGAAGCCGGCGGTCGGCTTCCAGCGGCCCTTCTTCTTCTCGTCGGCGAGGAACTGCGCGGCGTCCTCCTCGGCGGAGCCGCCGATCTCGCCGATCATGATGATGGCCTCGGTCTCGGGATCGTCGAGGAACCATTCCAGCACGTCGAGATGCTCCGTTCCCTTGATCGGATCACCGCCGATGCCGACGCAGGTCGACTGGCCGAGGCCGACATCGGTGGTCTGCTTCACGGCCTCGTAGGTAAGCGTGCCGGAGCGCGAAACCACCCCGACCTTGCCGCGCTTGTGGATGTGGCCGGGCATGATGCCGATCTTGCAGGCCTCGGGCGTGATGACGCCGGGGCAGTTGGGACCGATGAGCTTCGACTTGGAGCCTTCCAGCGCGCGCTTGACCTTCATCATGTCAAGCACCGGGATGCCCTCGGTGATGCAGATGATCAGCTCCATCTCGGCGTCGATGGCCTCCATGATCGAATCCGCGGCGAAGGGCGGCGGCACGTAGATCACGCTGGCATTGGCCTCGGTCTTGGCCTTGGCCTCGTGCACGGAGTCGAAGACCGGCAGGTCGAGATGGGTCTGCCCACCCTTCCCCGGGGTCACGCCGCCGACCATCTTGGTGCCGTAGGCGATGGCCTGTTCGGTGTGGAAGGTGCCCTGGGAGCCGGTCAGGCCCTGGCAGATCACCTTGGTGTTCGCATCGACAAGAATTGCCATCTTGGTGTCGTCCCTTTTGTCCCTCGGGACGGGCCCCGCCGGTGCGCCCGGGCGGCCCGTCGAAACGTATCGTCAGTAATTCGCGGAATCGTCGTCCACGAGTTCGTCGAGCGCCCGCACCAGCACCAGCGCGCCGCCCATCAGGATCAGCGTGCGGCCGAGCGAGCCGGTCAGGTTGCGCGGGATCAGGCCCGCAATCCCGTCGCGCGCGGTGCGCGCCATGTCCCGCCGCCGGGTCAGACCGCGCCAGTGCGGCTTGGTCGCCGGCTGCGGCAGGCGCAGCAGGTCCGGGTCGGTGCGCCGCAGCAGCAGCCCCGCCACCACCATGCCCAGCCCCACCGCGAACGGCATCAGGGGCGAGAGGCGGTCGCGCGGCGGCAGCTCCGGCAGATCCGGCAGCGTGGGCAGGCTGGGCAGGGTGCGCTTGGAAAAGAGTGCCATGGAGGATCCTCCCTGTTGTCCACCGGCCGGGCCCGCGATCAGGCCGGGCCGACCGGTGCCGGCGATGGGTTCACCGACCAACGCGGCCATCCGTGCAGAGGTCCCGGCCTGCGCCATGGACCTCCGTGCCCGATTGCACTTCCGTGGCCGTCCCCGGCCCCGCCGTCACCCCGCCGCGGCCATGCGCGCGCGCCGGAGCCCGCGCGGCGCCGGGGCGGTCAGGGCCGGAAGCGCGACGCGGCGCGGCGGTCTGCGGGCTGCCGCAGGCCGCGCCGCCGGGGCCGGCCGGAACGAGAGGTGCGCGCACCGGCACGGCTCAGCCCTTGACCGCCTTGACGATCTTCTCGGCGCCGTCCGACAGGCTGTCGGCGGCGATCACGTCGAGCCCGCTCTCGTTGATCAGCTTCTTGCCCTGGTCGACGTTGGTGCCCTCGAGCCGGACCACCAGCGGCACCTGCAGGCCGACCTCCTTGACCGCGGCGATCACGCCCTCGGCGATCACGTCGCAGCGCATGATGCCGCCGAAGATGTTGACGAGGATGCCCTTCACGTTCTTGTCGGAGGTGATGATCTTGAACGCCTCGGTAACCTTTTCCTTGGTGGCCGAACCGCCGACATCGAGGAAGTTCGCGGGCTCGGCGCCGTAGAGCTTGATGATGTCCATGGTTGCCATGGCAAGGCCGGCGCCGTTGACCATGCAGCCGATCTCGCCGTCGAGCGCGATGTAGTTGAGGTCGTACTTGGACGCCTGCAGTTCCTTCGAATCCTCTTCGGTCTCGTCGCGCAGCTCGGCGACCTCGGACTGGCGGTAAAGCGCGTTGCCGTCGAAGCCGAGCTTGGCGTCGAGCACCTTCAGGTCGCCCTTGTCGGTGACGATCAGCGGGTTGATCTCGAGCATCTCCATGTCGCGCTCGATGAAGGCGTGGTAGAGGATGCCCATCAGCTTGACGCATTGCTTCATCTGGGCGCCCTCGAGCCCCAGCGCGAAGGCGATGCGGCGGCCGTGGAACGGCTGGTAGCCGGTGGCCGGGTCGACCGAGAAGGACAGGATCTTCTCCGGCGTCGCGGCGGCGACCTCCTCGATGTCCATGCCGCCCTCGGTGGAGCAGACGAAGGAGACGCGGCTCGACACGCGGTCGACCAGCAGCGCGAGATAGAGCTCGCGCTCGATGTCGGAGCCTTCCTCGATATAGATGCGGTTGACCTGCTTGCCGGCCGGGCCGGTCTGGTGGGTGACCAGGGTCTTGCCCAGCATCCGCTTGGCTTCCTGCTCGGCCTCTTCCACCGACTTGGCGAGCCGCACGCCGCCCTTCTCGCCGGCATCGGATTCCTTGAACGAGCCCTTGCCGCGCCCGCCGGCATGGATCTGCGCCTTCACCACCCAGAGCGGGCCGTCCATCGCGCTGGCCGCGGTCTTGGCCTCCTCGGCCCGCAGCACCACCCGGCCGTCCGAGACCGGAGCGCCGTAGCTCCGCAGGAGCGCCTTCGCCTGGTATTCGTGGATATTCATATGCGGTGGTCCCTGTTCTGCTGTGCTTGCCGCCGTATAGGCACGAGGTTAGGGCGGACTTAAACGGAATCTCGCACTTGGCGCCCCAACGCGGCGCATTTTCCGGCTTTGTGGTCACAGCGTTCGCGGGTGTGATCACGAAATGCGCGGCGCGGCGCGGCGGGTGACAAGAGCGCGCGCGAACGGCAAAAGCGGGAAGGCCCGCGAAGGGGAATCGGCAGCGGAGGCGGCAGAGATGGCGGCACAGGGTGAAGCGACGGACGCGGCGACCGCGGCGGGGCAGGGTAGCGCGGGACAGGCCGCCGCGGGCCCGCGCATCGGGCTTACCGTCGTCGCGGCGCGGCGGCCCGACCTGCTGCGCCGGACCCTCGACAGTTTCGCCGAAAGGCTCTTCGCGCGGGTCGATCTGGCCTGGGTGCGGGTCAATGTCGACCCGATCTTCGGCGACGCGGCGGCGGGGGAGGCCGTGCGGGCGCTGCTGGCGGAGCGCTTTCCCGGCGCCCGGGTCACCTGCCCGGAGAGCCCGGGCTTCGGCGCGGCGGTGAAGCGGCTCTGGACCGACCTGCCGGACGGGCCGTTCCTGCATCTCGAGGATGACTGGATCGCCAACGAGCCGATCGACGCGCCGCGCGCCCTGTCCTGGCTCGACGCGGAGATCAAGGCGGTGTCGCTGCTGTCGGAGACCCACGGGCCCAAGGGACGCGGCGCGTTCAGCGAAGGGCTCCACAAGACCAAGGTGTTCGGGATCACCCTGCGCCGTACCGTGGTGCCGCGCTTCGGGCTGTCGCCGAGCTTCTTCGACGGCGCCTTCGCGCGGCACTGCGCCGCGCTGATGGACCCGGCGCTGGACCCGGAAAAGCAGATGCGGCGGCCCTACAACAAGGCGATGACCGACCACGTCGAGCGTTACCGCTGCCGCTTTCTCAAGGCCGCGGATGGCGGCCCGCTGGTCACCGATATCGGCCGCGATTGGCAGGCCGAGCGCGGCATCGTCAAGTCGGTGGCCGAAGGCACCAGCACCTGGACGCAGAACGGGCGCGACGGTTAGGTCGCGCCCGGTCCCAAGCTCGTCGCGCCGGCCTCGGGCCGGCGATGTCAGGCCAGCGTGTCGTCGATCTTCTTGCAGGCGTCGACGAGACCCTTCACGGCGTTGACCGAGTTGTCGAACATCGCCTGCTCGTCCTGGGTCATCTTGATGTCGACGACGCGCTCGACGCCGCCCGAGCCGATCACCGTCGGCACGCCCACATACATCCCCTTCAGGCCCAGCACGCCGTCGCACCAGGCGGCGCAGGGCAGCACGCGCTTCTGGTCCTTCAGGTAGGCCTCGGCCATCTCGATGGCGGAGGTGGCGGGCGCGTAGAAGGCCGAGCCGGTCTTCAGCAGGCCGACGATCTCGGCGCCGCCGTCGCGGGTGCGCTGCACGATGGCGTCGAGCTTGTCCTGCGTGGTCCAGCCCATCGACACGAGGTCGGGCAGCGGGATGCCGGCCACGGTGGAGTAGCGGGTCAGCGGCACCATGGTGTCGCCGTGGCCGCCCAGCACGAAGGCGGTGACGTCCTTCATCGACACGTTGAACTCGAGGCTCAGGAAGTGGCGGAAGCGCGCGCTGTCGAGCACGCCCGCCATGCCGCAGACCTTCTCGTGCGGCAGGCCGGAGAATTCGCGCAGCGCCCAGACCATCGCGTCGAGCGGGTTGGTGATGCAGATCACGAAGGCGTTCGGCGCGTTGGCCTTGATGCCCTCGCCGACGGCCTTCATGACCTTCAGGTTGATGCCGAGCAGGTCGTCGCGGCTCATCCCCGGCTTGCGCGGCACCCCGGCGGTGACGATGCAGACATCGGCGCCGGCGATGTCGGCGTAATCCGAGGTGCCCTTGAGATGGGCGTCGAAGCCTTCCGAGGGACCGCTTTCGGCGATGTCGAGCGCCTTGCCCTCGGGGATGCCCTCGGCAATGTCGAACAGCACGACGTCGCCCAGCTCCTTCATCGCCGCGAGATGCGCGAGCGTGCCGCCGATCTGTCCGGCGCCGATGAGCGCGATCTTGGGTCTGGCCATGGAAGTCTCTCCGTTCCGATCCATTGCGATTTTCCGCGCATGGCTAAGCCGTTCCCCGGCGCCGTGCAAGAGCGCCGCAACGCGGCATGGGGCGGGCCGACCCTCGCCACGCCGGCCTGTGAGCGCTAAATCGCGCCCGGAAAGCGGCTTAGGGACGGGACCGCGCATGGAGCTTCTGAGCGCCCCGGTATTGGCCCTCGCGGTGCCGGCGGTGATCTTCGCGGGCATCTCGAAGGGCGGCTTCGGCTCGGCCGCGGCCTTTGCCTCGGCGTCGATTCTGGCGCTGATCCTGCCGCCAGGCACGGCGCTCGGGATTCTGCTGCCGCTGCTGATGCTGATCGATCTGGCGAGCCTGCCGCCGTTCTGGCGGCGCTGGCACTGGCCGGCGGTGCGGGTGCTGCTCTGGGGGGCGCTGCCCGGGGTGGCGCTGGGGGCGCTGTTCTACCGCTGGGCCGACGCCGACGCGGTGCGCCTGCTGATCGGCCTCGTCTGTCTCGCCTTCGTGGCCTGGCAGGGCCTGGTCAGCGGCGGCGTGCTGCGCCTCGGGGCGCGCCGGATCGGCCGGACGGGGGGCGTGCTGGCGGGGGTCGCGGTGGGCTTCACCAGCTTCGTCAGCCATGCCGGCGGCCCGCCAGCGATGGTCTACCTGCTGGGCCGCGGCCTGTCGAAGACGGCGTTCCAGGCCACCACCGTGCTGCTGTTCTGGGCGGTCAACCTGGCCAAGGCCGCGCTCTATGCCGGGATGGGAATCTTCACCTCCGAGACGCTGCTGCTTGACCTGGTGCTGGCGCCCTTCGCGATCTTCGGCACCTGGGCCGGGGTGCGGCTGCACCACTGGCTGCCCGAACGCGCCTTCTTCGCCATCACCTACGTGCTGCTCACCGTGACCGGCGGGCGGCTGATCTGGGACGCGCTGACCTGATGGCGCGGCGAATCGGCGGCGCGCCGCGGGCCCGGACCGCCCGCCCGGGGCCGCGCGACGGGACCGCTTGGCGCGGCCGGGCCCGGGGCAGCTACCCTTGCATTGTGGACTTTCGCATACATTTCTGCTGCAATGCGGCACATTTCCCTTGAAATATGCTGCCCGGAATGGCGCATAAGGCGCAACTTTGTTTCGCATCGGAGAGGAGAGGCGCATGCTGACCCGTCCCTACCGTTCGGTTCTCTATATTCCCGGATCGCGCGACCGGGCCGTGGCCAAGGCCCGCAGCCTGCCGGTGGATGCGGTGATCTTCGACCTCGAGGACGCCGTGTCCCCAGACGAGAAGCCGCGCGCCCGCGACACCCTGGCCGCCGCGCTGGCAGAGGGCGGGTTCGGACATCGCGCCCGCATCGTGCGGATCAACGGGCTCGACACCGAATGGGGCCGCGCCGATGCCCAGGCGGTCGCCGGCATGGCCTGCGACGCGGTGCTGCTGCCTAAGGTCGAGCGCCCCGAACAGATCGACGCGCTGGCCGCGATCACCGGCGACCTGCCGGTCTGGGCGATGATGGAGACGCCGCTCGGCATGCTCAACGCCCGCGCCATCGCCGAGCATCCGAAGCTCGAGGGCATGGTCATGGGCACCAACGACCTGATCAAGGATCTGGGCGCCCGGGCGACCGCGGACCGGGTCGCGGTGCTGGCCTCGCTCGGGCACTGCGTGATCGCCGCCAAGGCCTTCGGCAAGGTCGTCGTCGACGGCGTCTACAACGCCTTCAAGGACGCAGACGGGCTCGCCGCGGAATGCCGCCAGGGCCGCGACATGGGATTCGACGGCAAGACGCTGATCCACCCGGCGCAGATCGACACCGCCAATGCCGCCTTCGGCCCCTCGGACGAGGAGGTCGATCTGGCGCGGCGCCAGATCGAAGCCTTCGAGGCGGCGAAATCCTCGGGGCAGGGGGTCGCCGTGGTCGATGGCCGCATCGTCGAGAACCTGCACGTGGCCACCGCGCGCAAGCTCCTGGCGCAGGCCCAGGCCATCTCGCAGATTGCCGCCGAATGAGCTGGCTGCTGCTGATCGCCGGCCTCGCCCTCTGGGCCGGGTCGCATCTCGGCCCGCGGCTGGCCCAGGGCGGCGGCGAGATCACCGGGAGCCGGCGCAAGATCGCCGCGGCCGGGGTCGGGCTCGGCCTCCTGCTGATCATCCTCGGCTACCGCTGGACGCCCTTCGTGGCGGTCTGGACGCCGCCGTCGGCGATGGTCCACGTCAACAACCTGCTGATGCTGGTGGCGGTCTTCGTCTTCGGCATGAGCGCGACCAAGGGTCGGCTGCGCGGGCGGCTGCGCCACCCGCAGCTGATCGCTGTGAAGATCTGGGCGCTGGCCCACCTGCTGGTGAACGGCGACCTGGCCTCGATCCTGATGTTCGGCACGCTGCTGGTCTGGGCCGTGGCCGAGGTCATCGTGATCAACCGCACCACGGTCTGGGAGCGGCCCGCCCCCGGCCCGGCCAGCCGCGACATCGTCCTCGTCGTCATCACCGTGGTGATGTTCGCCCTGATCACCGGCCTGCACGCGCTTCTCGGCGTCTGGCCGTTCCCGGGATAAGTTCATGAAGTTGTATCGTTTCCTGTCTGCCGACGACACCTCCGCCTTCTGCCACAAGGTTTCCGCGGCGCTTTCGAAGGGCTGGGAGCTCTACGGCGATCCGACCTATGCCTTCGACGCCGCCAACGGCGTGATGCGCTGCGGCCAGGCGGTGACCAAGGAGGTCGCGGGCAGCTATTCGCCCGACCTCAAGCTGGGAGAGCAGTGATGAGGGACCACCCCGCCATGCCGAGCAAGACCAATCCGGGCCGCTTCTTCGAGGATTACCGGATCGGCGAGGTGATCCGCCACGCCGTGCCCCGCACCGTCGGCGCCGGCGAGCGCGCGCTCTACCATGCGCTCTACCCCGCCCGGCACGCGCTCTATTCCTCCGACGCCTTCGCGCAGGCCTGCGGCCTGCCGGCGGCGCCGCTCGACGATCTCGCCGCCTTCCACGTGGTCTTCGGCAAGACCGTGCCCGACGTGTCGCTGAACGCCCGCGCCAATCTCGGCTATGCCGAGGGCCGCTGGCACGCCCCGGTCTGGCCCGGCGACACCCTGCGCTCGGAATCCGAGGTCATCGGCCTCAAGCAGAATTCCAACGGCAAGACCGGCGTCGTCTGGGTCCGGACCCGCGGCTACAACCAGCACGACCGGGTGGTGCTCGACTACGTGCGCTGGGTCATGGTGAAGAAGCGCGACCCCGAGGCCGCGGCGCCCGAGACCGTGGTGCCGGAGCTGAAGCCGGCGCTTGGCGCCGCGGATCTCGCGATCCCGGAGGGGCTCGATTTCGCGCGCTACGATTTCGACCTCGCCGGGGAGCCGCACCGGCTGTCGGATTACCGCGTTGGCGAGGTGATCGACCATGTCGACGGCGTCACCGTCGAGGAGGCCGAGCACATGCTGGCCACGCGGCTCTGGCAGAACACCTCCAAGGTGCATTTCGACGGCACCCAGCGCGAGGACGGCAAGCGGTTGATCTATGGCGGCCACGTCATCTCCATGGCCCGCGCGCTGAGCTTCAACGGCCTGGCCAACGCCCAGATGGTGGCCGGGCTGAACGCCGGCAGCCACGCCAATCCCTGCTTCTCCGGCGACACGATCCGGGCCTGGTCCGAAGTGCTCGACATGGCCGAAACCGGGCGCCCGGGCATCGGCGCGCTGCGGCTGCGGCTCGTCGCCACCCGCGACGGTTCGGTGGGCACGCTCAAGGGGGACGACGGCAAGTATCTCCCCGGCGTGCTGCTCGACCTCGATTACTGGGCGCTGATCCCGGCCTGAGCGGCGCCGGGGCGCGGCGCTCGATTGCCGGCGGGAATCGCCGGGCACGATACGGAGGCGCGCCGCTCCGGCGCCCGACCGGACCCGCCGGCGCGCCGTTACCGCCACCTTTGTGATCACGCCTCCGCGCGGCGTGATCACGGAATGCGGAAAATCGCCTTTCTGCACGCGCAAACCGGCCGGTGCGGCGCCAAGGCTTCGTGACACCCGGAAAAAAACCATTAGAACCCCGGCCAAGGGTTAGCGAAAGGACTACGCCATGCCAGACGTGAACCGCGGCAACCGCCCGCTGTCACCCTTCATGCTGGGGCAGTATTACCGGTTCCAGATCACCTCGGTCTCGTCGATCCTGACCCGGATCACCGGCAATGCGCTGATCGTCACCATGTTGTTGATCGTGTGGTGGTTCCTCGCCGCGGCGAGCGGGCCCGAGGCCTTCGCCACCGCCAACGGGGTGCTGACCTCGTGGTTCGGCGATCTGGTGCTGACGCTGTCGCTGCTGGGGCTCTGGTACCACTTCCTGGCCGGGCTGCGGCACCTGCTCTGGGACGCCGGCTACGGGCTGGAGATCGACATTGCCGAGAAGCTCGGCTGGGGCTGCATCGCCGGGTCGGCGATCCTCACCCTGCTGACCGTGCTGATCGTATGACCGACCGCGAGAAAGGAGCGCGTCCCATGGCCTTCATGACCGACCGCAAGCGCGCCAACCGCTGGGGCAGCGCGAAATCCGGCACCCACCATTTCTGGCGCATGAAGGTGCAGTCGGTGGCGCTGGCGATCCTCGTGCCGCTCTTCGTCTTCACCTTCGGCCCGGCGCTGGGCGGCTCCTACGAGGAGATCGCCGCCTATTTCGCCCGGCCCTTCCCGGCGATCGTCGCGGCGCTGACCATCGTCGTCGCCTTCGTCCATTTCGCCGAGGGCTTCCAGGTCATGGTCGAGGATTACGTCCACGGCCTGGCCGGCAAGGCCCTGATCATCGGCATGACCTGCCTCTCCTACGCCGCCGCCGCGACCGGGCTGTTCGCCGTCGCGCGCCTGGCGCTCTGACCGGAGCAACGACCTTATGGCTGCATACGACTACGAGACGCATGACTACGACGTCGTGGTGGTGGGGGCGGGCGGCTCCGGCCTGCGCGCGACCCTCGGCATGGCCGAGCAGGGGCTGAAGACCGCCTGCGTCACCAAGGTCTTCCCGACCCGTTCGCACACCGTGGCGGCGCAGGGCGGCATCGCCGCCTCGCTGTCCAACATGGGCCCGGACCACTGGCAGTGGCACATGTACGACACCGTGAAGGGGTCGGACTGGCTCGGCGACACCGACGCCATGGAATACCTCGCCCGGCACGCCCCCGAGGCGGTCTACGAGCTCGAGCATTACGGCGTGCCGTTCTCGCGCACCGAGGAGGGCAAGATCTACCAGCGCCCCTTCGGCGGCCACACCACCGAGTTCGGCGAGGGCCCGGCGGTGCAGCGCACCTGCGCCGCCGCCGACCGCACCGGACACGCCATCCTGCACACGCTCTACGGCCAGAGCCTCAAGCAGAAGGCCGAGTTCTACATCGAGTATTTCGCCATCGACCTGCTGATGGACGCCGACGGCGCCTGCACCGGGGTGGTGTGCTGGAAGCTCGACGACGGCACCATGCACGTCTTCAACGCCAAGATGGTGGTGCTGGCGACCGGCGGCTACGGCCGGGCCTATTTTTCGGCCACCTCGGCCCATACCTGCACCGGCGACGGCGGCGGCATGGTGGCGCGGGCCGGGCTGCCGCTGCAGGACATGGAATTCGTGCAATTCCACCCGACCGGCATCTACGGCGCCGGCTGCCTGATCACCGAGGGCGCCCGCGGCGAGGGCGGCTACCTGACCAACTCCGAGGGCGAGCGCTTCATGGAGCGCTACGCCCCGACCTACAAGGACCTGGCGCCGCGCGACTATGTCAGCCGCTCGATGACCATGGAGATCCGCGAGGGCCGCGGCGTCGGCGAGCACGGCGACCACATCCACCTGAACCTGTCGCACCTGCCCAAGGAGGCGCTGCAGCTGCGCCTGCCGGGGATCTCGGAATCGGCCAAGATCTTCGCCGGCGTCGATGTCACCAAGGAGCCGATCCCGGTGATTCCGACGGTGCATTACAACATGGGCGGCATCCCCACGAATTACTGGGGCGAGGTGCTGGACCCGACCGGGGAGGACCCGAACCGCGTCGTGCCCGGCCTGATGGCGGTGGGCGAGGCCGGCTGCGCCAGCGTGCACGGCGCCAACCGCCTGGGCTCCAACTCGCTCATCGACCTGGTGGTCTTCGGCCGCGCCGCGGCGATCCGCGCCGGCCAGGTGGTGGACCGCGCCGCCCGGCCGCGGGCGGTGGACCAGGGCCAGATCGACCAGGCGCTGGGCCGCTTCGACGCGATCCGGCACGCCAAGGGCTCGGTGCCCACCGCCGAGCTGCGGCTCGAGATGCAGCGCACCATGCAGAGCGACGCGGCGGTGTTCCGCACCGCCGAGACCATGGCCGAGGGCGTCGAGAAGATGACCGCGATCGCCGGCAAGCTCGACGACCTGCACGTCACTGACCGCAGCCTGGTCTGGAACTCCGACCTGATGGAGACGCTGGAGCTCACCAACCTGATGCCCAACGCGCTGACCACCATCGTCTCGGCCGAGGCGCGCAAGGAAAGCCGCGGCGCCCATGCCCATGAGGACCACACCGAGCGCGACGACGAGAACTGGCGCGTCCACACCATCGCCCGCATCGCCGACGGCAAGGTGGAGCTGAGCTACCGGCCGGTGATCACCGCGCCGCTGACCACCGCGGACGAGGGCGGCATCGCCGAGGAGCGCATCGCTCCCAAGGCGCGGACCTTCTGATGCGGCGGGCGGCAATCCTCGCGCTGACGGCGCTGGTTCTGGCGGGCTGCACGGCCCAGGCGCAGGACCAGATCGCCCGCGGCGCCGCCCGCTCGACGGTCAACCGGGTGGTGCTCGAGCGCTATCCCGGGGTGCCGCTCGAGCCGGCGATCGACTGCATCATCGACAATGCCAGCGCCCAGCAGATCCTCGCGCTGGCGGCCGATTCCGTGGGCGGTCCGACGGCCTCCTCGGCCGAGATCGTGGCCGAGATCGTGTCGCGGCCGCCGACGCTGCAATGTCTGGCGGCGGAAGGCCTGCCGGCGCTGCTGGCCGGCGCCGGGAGCCGCTGAGCGATGCTCGGGCTCTTCCGCAAGGCGCAGCCGCCGGCCAAGCTCCGGCCGGAAGGCCGCGTGGCGCCGGTGGGACAGCGCGCCCCCGGCGGCAGCCCGCGCCTGCCGGCGGCAATCCGGGCGGAGGTCCAGCCGGGGTTTCCGGAAGTCGACGGCCCGCACTATCTCGACGTGCTGGCCGAGCTGCACGCCATCCTCGCGCCGGACTGGTATCTCGAGATCGGCACCAGCCGCGGCCATTCGCTGCGCCTGTGCCCGGGCAATTTCGTCGCCATCGACCCCGCCTTCGAGGTCAGCGACTTCGCGATGGGGCAGATGCGGCAGGGCCATTTCCTGCAGATGACCTCGGACGAGGCCTTCGCCTCGGACTTTCTGGCGCGCAACGGCATCGCCCCGAAGCTCGGCTTTCTCGACGGCATGCACCGGTTCGAATACCTGCTGCGCGACGTGATGAACTTCGAGAAATGCGCCGCCCCGGGCGCCGTCGCGGTGCTGCACGATTGCCTGCCGTTCAACGCCGCGATGACGGCGCGGGACTGGGACCGCGAGGCGCTGCGCTTCTGGACCGGCGACGTCTGGAAGACGCTCGCCATTCTCGAGGAGACGCGGCCCGATCTGGGCATCCACGTGCTCGACGCCTACCCTACGGGGCTGGTCGTCCTGACCGGACTCGATCCGGAGAACCGGGTGCTCGACGCCGCCTACGAGGAGTGCGTCGCGCGCCATCTCGACCTCGACATCGAAGCCTACGGCGCGGAGCGCTACTTCGGGGCGCGCGCCATCGAGAGCAGCCACGGCTTCGTGACCTCGCTTCGCGCCGGCACGGCGCAGACCCGACCCGAGAAAGGGGCCTGATCCCATGGTTCAACTCACCCTGCCCAAGAATTCCCGCATCCGCACCGGCAAGACCTGGCCGAAGCCGGAGGGCGCGAGCAACCTGCGCAAGTTCCAGATCTACCGCTGGAGCCCGGATGACGGCGAGAATCCCCGCGTCGACACCTATTTCGTCGACATGGACACCTGCGGGCCGATGGTTCTCGACGCGCTGATCAAGATCAAGAACGAGATCGATCCGACGCTGGCCTTCCGCCGCTCCTGCCGTGAGGGCATCTGCGGCTCCTGCGGCATGAACATCGACGGCATCAACACGCTGGCCTGCATCTACGGCATGGACGAGATCAAGGGCGACGTGAAGATCTACCCGCTGCCGCACATGCCGGTGGTGCGCGACCTGATCCCCGACCTGACGCTGTTCTACGCCCAGCACGCCTCGATCATGCCGTGGCTCGAGACCACCACCAACCGTCCCGCCAAGGAGTGGCGGCAGTCGATCGAGGACCGCGAGAAGCTCGACGGTCTCTACGAATGCGTGATGTGCGCCTCCTGCTCCACGGCCTGCCCGTCCTACTGGTGGAACGGCGACCGCTATCTCGGGCCCGCGGCGCTGCTGCACGCCTATCGCTGGATCGTCGACAGCCGCGACGAGGCGACCGGGGCGCGGCTCGACGATCTCGAGGATCCGTTCAAGCTCTACCGCTGCCACACCATCATGAACTGCGCCAAGACCTGCCCCAAGGGCCTGAACCCGGCCAAGGCGATCAGCCAGATCAAGAAAATGATGGTCGAACGCACGATGTGATCCGCCCGCCGGAGCACAGCTCCGGACCGACGGCCCCGGCGCGGTCCGGGGCCGTTTCGCGTCCGGGGTCTGCGTGTGCCGATGTATGCAGTGCCGGCATAGCCCGGATGCAGCTTTCGGGGATGAAAATGCCGCGCTGCGGCGACATATCGGGATCGGGGAGGGAGCCACGGATCACACCCGAGAGGCATCCATGACCGATCGCAGCGACACCCGCCGCAGCCCGCGCCCCGAAGAGGCGCTCGCCATTCTCGCCGAACAACTGTCCTATTACGAGCCGGCGACCCCGGCCGTGCGTCCGGAGCGCGACGATGCCACCGACGCCCTGCGCTGGACCCGCGCCGCCTGACGCCCTACCTGCCGCCTGTCCCGGCCCTGCCGGGGCGGGCGCCACCGGGAGAGGGGAGACCCGCGATGCTCATCCTGCTCGGCCTCGTCGTCGCGCTGATCCTGATCGCCGTCTTCGCCAACCGCGAGACCCGCGCCTGTCGCTGGCGGGAATACCTCAGGAGTGACACGGAAAGCACATGGACCTGCCTGCAATGCGGGGCCGAAACCCCCGGATCCCGGGGCCGCGCGCCGCAATCGTGTCTGGCCCGCAACGGCTGAGCGGGCCATCCGAAAAACCGGAATCCGGCCGCAATCACCCTCTTGAAGTGAATCGGCATCTGCCCGATATGCGCTTCCACAAGACGCCAACGCACGCGCCTCTGTCCCATGGGTCAGCCCCACGGTTACGTAGCGACGGTAACGTCTCTGACAGCACTGGTTGGCCGTCCACGGCCGGGTCTATTGGAGATGGACATGAACGCTTACGTCACCGAGTTCTCGGCGCCCGATGTCGTGCGCGCATCGCGCGTTGAGACCTTCATCCGCAACACCCGCTTCGACCGTCCGACCCTGGTGATCGACACCGAGGCGGTGGCCCGTCAATACGCGGCGCTGGCCGCCGGCCTCGGCCGGGCGACCATCCACTACGCGGTGAAGGCCAACCCGGAGCGCGCGGTTATCGAGACGCTGGTCGGGCTCGGATCGAACTTCGACGCCGCCTCGCGCGCCGAGATCGAGCTCTGCCTGAGCCAGGGCGCCGCGCCCGAGCAGATCTCCTTCGGCAACACCATCAAGAAGCCCGCCGACATCGCCTTCGCGCATCAGGCCGGGATCCGTATCTTCGCCGCCGATGCCGAGGAGGAGCTCGAGAAGATCGCCGAGCACGCCCCCGGCGCGCAGGTCTATATCCGCCTGCTGGTCGACGCCTCCGAGGCCGACTGGCCGCTGTCGCGCAAGTTCGGCACCAGCCGCGTCAAGGCGCTGGCGCTGATGGACATGGCGGTGGCGCTGGGCCTCGCGCCGGTCGGCGTGTCCTTCCATGTCGGCTCGCAGACCCGCCGCTCGGCCATGTGGGCGCCGGTGCTCGACCAGGTGGCCGCCGTCTGGCACGCCGCCCGCGCCGCCGGCCACGACCTGACGCTGCTCAACATCGGCGGCGGCTTCCCGGCCTTCTACACCGAGGAGGTCGAGGGCCCGACCGCCTATGCCGCCGGCGTCATGCGCCAGGTGACCGAGCGTTTCGGCGACGTGCCGCATGTCATGGCCGAGCCGGGCCGCGGCCTGGTGGCCGAGGCCGGCGCCATCGCCGCCGAGGTCCTGCTGGTGTCGAAGAAGTCGGACAACGACCTGCACCGCTGGGTCTATCTCGACATCGGCCGCTTCTCGGGCCTGGCCGAGACCGAGGGCGAGGCGATCCGCTACCGCTTCGTCACCGACCGCGAGCACGAGGCGCACGGCCCCTGCATCCTCGCCGGCCCGTCCTGCGACTCGGCCGACGTGCTCTACGAGAAGCGTCCGGTGGACCTGCCGCTGGGCCTGAAATCCGGCGACCGGGTGATCATCCGCGCCTGCGGCGCCTACACCTCGACCTATTCCTCGGTCTGCTTCAACGGCTTCCCGCCGCTCGACGTGATCGCGATCTGAGCGCGGCGCCGCCCGCATTGATGAAAAAGGCCGGATCCGATCCGGCCTTTTTCCTGTCCGGGGGTGTTTCGTCGCAGCCCAAGAGCCTTTCCGGCCGGACGGTTCGGCAGCGTCCGGCCGTCGCGAACGGTTGGCGCCCCGCCACCCGCTTTGCGGGATTGGACGTTGGCAAGGGCGACGGGACGCCTCCGTTCCGGGACCCGGCCCGCCAGCCGGGTCCATGCTGCGAGTTTGGCGCCAATTCGGTAAAGAAGGGGTAAACGAATTGCCCCGAATCCGCGAAATTGCCGAGGAAGGATCGCCTCCATGTCGACTGCTCCCGTTGACGCCGATCAGCGTCGCGCCGCGCCCGCGGTGATTTGCTATCCGCGCGCGACCTTACCCGCGCCGCCGATGCAGCTTTATCGCGCCGCCCTCGCCGGGGCGCGGCTGACGTCGGAAATTGCCGTGGCGCCGCGCAGCGCCGAATGTTTCCGGGTTCCGGCGGGCCATTTCTTTACCATTCGGTCAATCGACGGTCCCCAGGTCGGCGATCTCAATCTCTGGGCCGACGGAGATTTTTCCGAACGGTTCTATTCCGGAAAGACGCGGGCATTGCATGGCAGCCATGTCGGCGAAGGCGACCGGCTGTGGTCCGGCTTTCCGCATCTGCGGCCGATGGCGACGGTCGTCGCCGACGATCTCGGCTGGTATGGCCGCGACGCCGATGGCGGTGCCGTGCACGACGTCATCGGCACGCGCTGCGATCCCTATACCGCGCGGCTGCTCAGCGGACGGGATTACGACCGCTGCTGCCATTCCAATCTGCTGCGGGCGCTGGTGGCGGAGACCGGATGGCCGCCCGAGGCGGCCGAGCCGCATCTGCACGACGTTCTCAACGTCTTCATGTGCACCGGATTCACCCGCGACACCGGGCAGTATTTCATGAAGGCGAGCCCGGTGCGTCCGGGGGACGGCCTGACCCTGTTCGCCGAGATCGACCTCCTGGGCGCGCTCAGTGCCTGTCCCGGCGGCGATTGCGGCCAGGCCCATTCCAGCGACGCGGCGGCCTGCTTTCCGCTGGGGGTGGAGATCCGGGCGCCGCAGGACGGCGCGCTGGCGGGCTGGGCGCCCCCGGCCCGCAACGGCTATGGCGGCCGTCACGGGCTCTGAGGCGGTCAGGCGAAGGCCGCCTCGAGGGCGATCTCGACCATGTCGCCGAACGAGGATTGGCGGTCCTCCGAGGACAGCGCCTCGCCGGTCAGGAGGTGGTCGCTGACGGTCAGGACGGCCAGCGCCCGCACCCGGCAGCGGGCGGCGACGGTGTAGAGCTCCGCGGCCTCCATCTCCACCGCCAGGATGCCGTGGCGGGTCAGCTGCTCGTTCAGGTCGGGGCGTTCGTCGTAGAACGCGTCCGAGGAATAGATGCCGCCGACATGGCAGCGTCCCGGCCGCGTGGCGGCCGCCTCGGCGGCGGCGCGGAGCAGCGACCAGTCGGCGTGCGGCGCGTAGTTCATTTCCCGGAAGATGCCGCGCGACGGCGTGGAGAGCGAACTGGCGGTCATCGCCAGGATCACGTCGCGCAGCGCCACGCCGTCCTGCATGGCCCCGCAGGAGCCGATGCGGATAAGCGTCGTGGCGCCGTAATCGCGGATCAGTTCGTTGGCGTAGATCGACAGGGAGGGCATGCCCATCCCCGAGCCGTGAATGGTCACGCGGTGGCCGTTCCAGGTGCCGGTATAGCCCAGCATCCCGCGCACGTCGTTGACCAGCCGCGGGGCGTCGAGATACCGCTCCGCCGCCCATTTCGCCCGGTAGGGATCTCCGGGCATCAGGACGCATTCGGCGATATCGCCCGGCTGGGCGCCGATATGGATCGTCATTCGCTCAGATCTTCAGATCGTCGAGGGACTTGCCGTTGTCGAGCGCTTCGATGACCCAGTTCGGTTTGCGGCCGCGTCCGGTCCAGGTCTGATCGGGTGCGGCGGGATTGCGGTAGCGCGGAATGCCCTTGCCGGCCTTTCCGTCACTGCCGATCAGGTCGTCCAGCGAAAAGCCGTACTCCTTTGCGGCGACTTCCGCCGCGCGTTTCGCTTCCGCCCGGCGTCGGGTGTCGATGGTTTTCAGAGCCCTGTCGACGTCGGCTTTCAGACGCTTGAGCTCGTCTTTCGACATATCTTCAAGATTAATATCCATGGCGCTCACTCTCATATTCCGACTTTATTATTGTTCTTTATTTTTTCGGAATTCTTAAAATGACAACAGCCAATTATGTGTCAGCGTCCGGCGCGATCGCAAAAAGCGAAAAACCGCTCAGCCGGGGGCTGAACGGTCTCAATGGTCTGCGCGTCTTGGTATAGGCGGCGCGGGTTTGGCGCCGCGGGGCGCTATTCCGCGGCCACCGCCTTTTCGTCAGCCAGCGAAACGATGTCGCGCATGATGGCATTCAGTTCGAAATCCTTGGGCGTGTAGATTCGCGCCACGCCCATGGCGGTCAGCTTGCGGGCATCCTCTTCGGGGATGATGCCGCCCACCACCACCGGGACATGGCCGAGCCCGGCGGCGCGGAGCCGCTCCAGCGTGTCCTCGACCAGGGGCAGGTGGCTGCCCGACAGGATCGACAGGCCGACCACGTGGGCGCCCTCCTGGGCCGCGCGGACGATCTCCTCGGGCGTCAGGCGAATGCCGGCATAATCGATCTCCATGCCGCAATCGCGGGCCCGGAAGGCGATCTGCTCGGCGCCGTTGGAATGGCCGTCGAGCCCCGGCTTGCCCATCAGGAAGCGCAGCCGGCGGCCCAGCCGGTCGGAGACCGCATCGACCGCGGCGCGGATGTCGTCGAGCCCCTCGGTCTTGTTCGAGGGCGCGGCTGAGACCCCGGTGGGCCCGCGATATTCGCCGTGCGCGCGGCGCATCTCGCCGGCCCATTCGCCGGTGGTGACGCCGGCCCTGGCGGCGGCGATGGAGGCCTCCATGACGTTGCGGCCCTCGCGTGCGGCGTCACGGAGTTCGGCCAGGGCCACCTCCACCGCGGCGGCGTCGCGGCTCTCGCGCCATTCCGCCAGGCGGCCGATCTGCTCGGCTTCGACGGAGGGATCGACGGTCATGATGCCGCCATCCTCGCCCAGGAGCGGCGAGGGTTCGGACTGGGTCCAGCGGTTGACGCCCACCACCACGGTCTCGCCGCGCTCGACGCGGTTGACCCGGTCGGCATTGGATTCGACCAGCCGCGACTTCATGTAGTCGATGGCGCCGATCGCCCCGCCCATGGCATCGAGATTGGCGAGTTCGGCGCGCGCCGCCTCCTTCAGCGTCGCGACCTTGGCATCGACCGCCGGATTGCCGTCGAACAGGTCGTCGAATTCCAGCAGGTCGGTCTCGTAGGCCATGATCTGCTGCATCCGCATCGACCATTGCTGGTCCCAGGGGCGCGGCAGGCCGAGCGCCTCGTTCCAGGCCGGCAATTGCACGGCGCGGGCGCGGGCCTTTTTCGACAGGGTGACCGCCAGCATTTCGATCAGGATCCGGTAGACGTTGTTTTCCGGCTGCTGCTCGGTCAGGCCCAGCGAATTGACCTGCACGCCGTACCTGAAGCGGCGGAATTTCGGGTTCTCGACGCCGTAGCGGTCGCGCAGGATATCGTCCCAGAGATCGACGAAGGCGCGCATCTTGCACATCTCGGTGACGAAGCGGATGCCGGCATTCACGAAGAACGAGATGCGGCCCGCCAGCGTCGGGAAATCCTCGGCCGGAACCCGCGGCTTCAATTCGTCGAGCACCGCGATGGCGGTGGCCAGCGCATAGGCCAGCTCCTGCTCCGGCGTCGCGCCGGCCTCCTGCAGGTGGTAGGAGCAGACATTCATCGGGTTCCACTTGGGAACATGCTTGTAGCAATACTCGGCGACGTCCCCGATCATCTTCAGCGACGGCTTGGGCGGACAGATATAGGTGCCGCGGCTGAGATATTCCTTGATCAGGTCGTTCTGCACCGTGCCCTGCAGCTTGGCCACGTCGGCGCCCTGTTCCTCGGCCACCGCGATATAGAGCGCCAGAAGCCACGGCGCGGTGGCGTTGATCGTCATCGAGGTGTTCATCTGCACGAGCGGGATCTGGTCGAACAGGGTGCGCATGTCGCCCAGGTGGCAGATCGGCACGCCGACCTTGCCGACCTCGCCGCGGGCCAGGACATGGTCGCTGTCATAGCCGGTCTGGGTCGGCAGGTCGAAGGCCACCGACAGGCCGGTCTGCCCCTTGGCGAGGTTGCCGCGATAGAGCGCGTTCGAGGCCCGGGCGGTGGAATGGCCGGCATAGGTCCGGATCAGCCAGGGTTTGTCGCGGGGCGGCAGCGCTTGGGTCTCGGTCATGGCGGTCGGTCACCTGCTGAAATGGGTCTGCAACAATGTTGCGCTCTGGGGTTGATATGCGAAACTTTGTGGCCCTGTCAATTCGCTGCGACGCGGCGAGCGCGCGGCCTTCGGGCGGGGCCGACCCGGCCTGACCGGTGCCGCAATTCCGGTCCGCGCCAGAATGGCGTCTCCGGCACGGCAGACCGACGGCAGAAGGGATCGAGGGAGGGTCGGACTCTCGAAACGCATGGCGGTGGCGGCACTCCTCGGCGCGGCGGGCCCCGGCGGGCTTCCGCCGCGAGACGGTCGTCGGCACCGCGACGGATGCCACCGTTGTCGTCGGCGAAAGCCCCGTCAAGAGGGCGGTGCGAGCCGGCAAACTCGCGGTGAAGGGCGCGCGGATCGCCCAAGTGAGGTCCAGGACGCGCGCGCCGCCGGTCTCCGCCGGGCGCGGGATCTGCACCACGCCCTGGGGCTATGTCGCGGCCTCCCGGCGCGCCGGCGGTACTCATGTCCGCCCGGCCGGTCGAAGCGTGCGGGTCGCGCCGCGGCGCCGCCTGCGCTCTGCGACGCAAGGCCGCGCCTGCCGGCGCGCGGCGGGGCGGACCGTTTCGTTGCAGTGCAGCAATTGCGGGGCGCGGTCCGCCCTCCCATCCCGGACGGGCGCGCAACTTTCTGCGCCGGAAGGGTCATAAAGTTACAATCGGGACGCCAAGGTTGTTGATATGTTGCGTGGCCGATTGTATCTCCGGGACAGAGGCCCCGCGATTCTGCATTGCGGCGTCGCCAGGTCGAAGCACGAGGAAGGAGGCCCCGATGGCTCTGGACACCCAAACCGGCATCGCCGAGTACGATGCGCCCGAAAAAGATCTCTACGAGATCGGCGAGATGCCCCCGATGGGCTACGTGCCGAAGAAGATGTATTGCTGGTGCATCCGGCGCGAGCGCCACGGTGATCCGGACACGAGCTTCCAACAGGAAGTCGTCGACGTGCCGAAGCTCGACAGCTACGAGGTGCTGGTGCTCGTGATGGCCGCGGGCGTCAACTACAACGGTGTCTGGGCCGGCAAGGGCGTGCCGATCAGCCCCTTCGACGTGCACGGCGCCGAGTTCCACATCGCCGGTTCGGACGCCTCGGGCATCGTCTGGGCGGTGGGCGACAAGGTGAAGCGCTGGAAGGTCGGCGACGAGGTCGTGATCCACTGCAACCAGGACGACGGCGACGACGAGGAGTGCAACGGCGGCGACCCGATGCTGTCGCCCTCGCAGCGCATCTGGGGCTACGAGACCCCGGACGGCTCCTTCGCGCAGTTCACCAACGTGCAGGCACAGCAGCTGATGCCGCGGCCCAAGCACCTGACCTGGGAAGAGAGCGCCTGCTACACGCTGACGCTCGCCACCGCCTACCGGATGCTCTTCGGCCATCACCCGCACGAGCTGAAGCCGGGCCAGAACGTGCTGGTCTGGGGCGCCTCGGGCGGCCTCGGCTCCTACGCCATCCAGCTCGCCAACACCGCCGGCGCCAACGCCATCGGCGTGATCTCGGACGAGTCGAAGCGCGACTTCGTCATGTCGATGGGCGCCAAGGGCGTGATCAACCGCAAGGATTTCAAGTGCTGGGGCCAGCTGCCGACGGTCAACACGCCGGAATACAACGAGTGGCTGAAGGAGGCGCGCAAGTTCGGCAAGGCGATCTGGGAGATCACCGGCAAGGGCGTGAACGTCGACATGGTCTTCGAGCATCCCGGTGAATCGACCTTCCCGGTCTCCACTCTGGTGGTGAAGAAGGGCGGCATGGTCGTCATCTGCGCCGGCACCTCGGGCTACAACACCACCTTCGACGTGCGCTACATGTGGATGCACCAGAAGCGCCTGCAGGGCTCGCATTTCGCGCATCTGAAACAGGCCGCGGCGGCCAACCAGCTGATGGTGGAGCGCCGGCTCGATCCCTGCATGTCCGAGGTCTTCCCCTGGGAGGAGATCCCGCACGCGCACATGAAGATGATGCGCAACGAGCACAAGCCGGGCAACATGTCGGTGCTGGTGCAGGCGCCGAAGACCGGCCTGCGCACCTTCGAGGATGCGCTGGCGGCCAAGGGCTGAGCGCCGCGCCCGACCGCTGAGCTGACGGGGAACGGGTCCGCCGGGGGCGGGCCCGTTTCGCATGTCGGGGGGCGTGCCGCGCCTCGCCGGAAATGGGGAGGCCGCATCCGCGAATGGCGCCGGGCGGCAGCGCGGCTTAGGCTGATCTTCACCGTTCGTTAAGCAATACGCGGAGACATTCATGGCCAACGACTGGATCATCGACGTGCTCTCGGATCTCGGTGCATTCGCCCGGGCCAACGGGATGGCGGCGCTCGCCGGCGAACTCGAGGGCGCGCGCTGCGTCGCCCGTGCTGAGATCACCCGCCGGGAGGGGGCGCTTAGTGGGCTTGGTCGCGACCGCGGGTACGACGGACAACGCGCTCGGGCGTCTTGAGGCGGCCGAGACCCTCGCCGATCTGCAGACCGTCTCGGAAAACCTGCGCGCCGCCTACCGGGTCGGGCACCTGGTCTATCACTGGGTCAACGGCGCCGGCGAGCAATATGGCTGCGGCACCTATCCCGAGGCCTGGGTGCGGCGCTACGTGGCGTGCGGCTATCTGCGCGTCGACCCGGTGATCCAGGGCTGCGCGCGCTGCTTCCACCCGGTGGACTGGCGGCAACTCGACTGGTCGGGCCGGGCGCAACGCGCCTTTCTCGAGGATGCGAGGGCGCACGGGCTCGGCGCGCAGGGCTATTCGGTGCCGATCCGCGGCCCGAACGGGCAATTCGCGCTGTTCACCATCAACCACGATTGCGACGATGCCGCCTGGTCGCATTTCCTCGCCGACATGCGGCGCGACTTCATCCTCCTGGCGCATTACTTCAACCAGAAGGCGCTCGACCTCGAACCCGGCCGCACCCCCGATGCCGCACCCGCCCTGTCGCCGCGCGAGGTCGATGCCCTGACATTGCTGGCGCTGGGCTACGGCCGCGCCCAGGCCGCGGCCTCGCTGGCGATCTCCGAGCACACGATCCGGGTCTATATCGAGAGCGCCCGCTTCAAGCTCGGGGCGATGAACACCACCCATGCCGTGGCCCGGGCGTTGCAGCGCGGGCTTCTGGTGCTGTGACAGCGCGCGCCGGTCCGACCGGGCCTTAACGCCCGCCGCCGGAGGCTTCCCGTCGCAGCGACAGGAGGACCCCGGCATGATCCGCTATCTCTACGGCCACCAGCTCGACCGCGCGCCGCGGCTTCGCGACAGCATGTTCCGCGACCGCGCCGACCAGTTCGCGACCCGGCTGGGCTGGGAGGTCACGGTGGACGCGGACGGCTTCGAACGCGACCGCTACGACGGCTGCGACCCGCTCTACGTGATCTGGCAGCGCCGCGACGGGCGGCATGGCGGCTCGATGCGGTTCCTGCCCACGACTGGGCAGACCATGGTTAACGACCATTTCGGGGCGCTGGCCGGCGGCGGCATCCGCAGCCCGCTGATCTGGGAATGCACGCGCTTCTGCCTCGCCCGCGACACCGATCCCGGCTGCGCCGCGGCGCTGATGCTGGCGGGCGGCGAGATCCTCGAGGGCTTCGGCCTGACCCACCTGGTCGGGGTGTTCGATGCCCGCATGGTGCGCATCTACCGGCGCATCGGCGCCGCGCCCGAGGTGATCGGCCAGAGCGGCAGCGGCCGGGCCGCGGTGGCGCTCGGGCTCTGGAGCCTCGCCGCGCCGGTGCGCGCCCGGGTGGCGGCCGCGGCGGGCCTGGCACCGGCGCTGTCGCGGCACTGGTTCGAAGCCGCCTTCGGCCGCGCCGCGCCGGCCGCGGCCCGCGTCGCCTGACGGCCCGCATCGAAGCGTGGGCCGGCGCCGGGCTCTGGCGGTCGCCGCCGCCGCCCTGTAGGGTCCGGCGCCATGACCGACCCCGCTCTGCGCTTCTCCCCGGACCAGGCCGAGGCCTTCGACCGCGTGGCCGACCTGCTGGCCGCGGCGGGGGTCGACCTCGCAAACGCCAGCACCCGCCCGGCGCAGCCCGGGCGCAGCCGCGTCATGGCGGTGACCGGCAAGGCGGGGTCGGGCAAGACGCTGCTTCTGGCGGAGCTCTGCAAGGCGCTCGACGGCGCCGGGGTGGACCTCGTCTCGGGCGATTACGAGAGCCGCCGCAAGCGCGAGCGCCGCACCCTGGCGATCCTCGCGCCGACCAACAAGGCGGCCAGCGTGCTGCGGATGCGCGGCGTGCCGGCGACCACCATCCACCGCATCCTCTACACCCCGGTCTACGACCCGGAATTCGAGAAGATCGCGGAATGGCTGACCGGCAACATTCCCCGCCCGGAAAGCGCCGAGCTGAGCGAGGAGGCGCTGGACCGCGCCTTCGCCGCCTTCCAGGTGCACAAGTCGGTGCCGGCGGCGCTGGCCGCGGCGGGGCTGCGCGGCTCGGACTTCATCTCCGGCTGGAAGCGTCGGGAGGAGCCGCTCGACATCGGCTTCGTGGACGAATCCTCGATGCTGGACGACCGCCAGTTCGAGGACCTGCAGGAGATCTTTCCCAACCTCGTGCTGTTCGGCGACCCGGCGCAGCTCGCCCCGGTGAACCAGTCCGGCAAGATGGTCTTCGACGGCATTGACGGCGAGCGCCGCATGGAGCTGAGCCGCATCCACCGCCAGGAGGCCGACAACCCGATCCTCGACCTGGCCCATGCGCTGGCCGACCCGGCGCTCGAGTTCCACGATTTCGAGCGCATGGTGGAGGACACGGCGCGGCGCGACGACCGGGTGATCTGGGGTCAGCGGGTCGAGGTCGACCTGATGGCGCGCTCGCCGGTTCTGGTCTGGCGCAACGCCACGCGGGTGCGGCTGATCCAGGCCTTCCGGGCGGTGCACGGTGCGCCGGAGGATGCGCTGCTCGAGGGCGAGCCGCTGATCTGCGACGGCATCGAGCTGCCGCTGAAGCACCGCAAGCGCCGGCTCGACCTGGAGGCGCGCGGCCTCATCAAGGGCGCGCAGGTGATCTATCTCGGCCCCGGCAAGTCGCCCGGCTTCTCGCGGCTCCACGTCATCGGCGCCGAGGATCCGCGGGTCTCCGCGGCCTCGATCGTGAAGATCGAGAAGCCCGGCGAGGAGGAGCCCTTCATCCCCTATGCCGCGCGCATGGGCGCGACCTTCCTGCACGGCGCGGCGGTGACCATCCACAAGGCGCAGGGCTCGCAATGGGAGGCGGTGCAGGTCTTCGCCCCCGACCTCTACGCCGCGGCCCGGGCCGGGCGGGTGGAGGCCGGCCAGCCGCTCTGGAAGCGCCTCGCCTATGTCGCGATCACCCGCGCCTCCGAGCGTCTGCACTGGGTCGTGCGCAACCGGCTGGCCAAGCCCTCGGCGCCGCTCTCGGTGGCCGATCTCAAGGCGCCGGCGGCGCCGCTGCAGCTCGAGATCGAGGAGAGCGCGCCGGGCGCCTGACCGGGGCCGGGGGGGGGGGGGGGGGGGGGAGGGGGGAGTGGAGGG
>NZ_JBTLRM010000006.1:0-33943 GCF_054482755.1 Roseivivax sp. CAU 1761 | reverse complement strand
CCTGACCGGGGCCGCGGCGGCGCCGCCGCGGCTCAGATGCGCACCACCTGCTTGCCGCGATTGCCGCCCGCGAGCATGCGGATGAAGGTCTCGGGGGCGTTCTCCAGCCCCTCGGCGACATCCTCGCGCCAGGCGATCTCGCCCGCGGCGACCTTGGGACCGACCTCGTCGAGGAAGGCCGGGTAATCCCCCCAGTGATCGAAGATAATGAAGCCCGCCACCGCCAGCCGCTTGACCAGGATGGCGCGCCAGGCCACCGGCAGGATCGGCGCGCCCTCGGCGCCGCCATACCACGCCACCATGCCGCAGACCGGGATGCGGCCGTGGATGTTCATCAGCGGCAGCACCGCCTCCAGCAGCTTGCCGCCGACATTCTCCCAGTAGATGTCGACGCCGTCGGGCGCCGCCTCGGCCAGTGCCCGGCGCAGGCTCGACGCATCGGCGTGGGCGCGGTGGTCGATGGCTGCGTCGAAGCCGTAGACCTCGCGCGCCTCGGCGCATTTCTCGGGCCCGCCGGCGACCGCCACGGTGCGCAGCCCGGCCATCCGCGCCAGCTGCCCGACCATCGAGCCCACCGGCCCGGTCGCCGCCCCCACCACCAGCGTCTCGCCGGCCTTGGGGCGGCCATAGGCGCGCAGCCCGGCCCAGCCGGTGAAGCCGGGCATGCCCAGCACGCCCAGCGCCGCGGTGGGCGGCATCGCGGGGTCGAGCTTGCGCAGCTCGGCGCCCGGCAGCAGCGCGTGATCGGCCCAGCCGGTCATCCCGGTGACGCGGTCGCCCGCGGCGAAGCCCTCGGCCCGCGAGGCCACGACCCGGCCGACGCCCTGGCCGGTCATCGTGCCGCCCAAGGCCACCGGCTCGGCGTAGCTCTTGGCGTCGTCCATGCGGCCGCGCATGTAGGGGTCGAGCGACAGGTGCTCGACCGCCACCAGCACCTCGCCCGGGCCGGGATCGGGCAGGGGGGCGGTCTCGAGCTTGAAATCCTCGGGCACGGGGGCGCCCTCGGGCCGGCGGGCAAGGGTGATGCGGCGCAGCGTCTCGGTCATCGGAAGTCTCCGGTTCGGGTGTCGTCGGTTCGGCGGTGTTGCCTCGGCGCGGGCTCGCACCGCAAGGTGACCCCGAGAACGCGGAGGGCAAGGGAGGGCCGCCGGATGGACGCCATGATGATGAACCGGCCGCTGTCGATCATCGAGATCCTGCGCTACGCCGCGGAGGTGCATCCCGGCGCCGAAGTGGTCTCCGCCCGGGTCGAGGGCGACCGCCACCGCCAGGATTACGCCGCCACCTACCGCCGCGCCGCGCAGCTGGCGCGCGGGCTGCGCGGTCTCGGCATCGGGCGCGGCGACCGCGTCGCGACGCTGGCCTGGAACGGCCATCGCCATCTGGAGCTCTACTACGCCACGGCCGGGATCGGCGCGGTCTGCCACACCGTCAACCCGCGGCTCGCCGCCGAGCAGATGCTCTACATCCTGCACCATGCCGGCGACCGGGTGCTCTGCCTCGACCTCAGCTTCGTGCCGCTGATCGAGGCGCTGGCCGACCGCCTGCCCCCCGGCCTCACGCTGGTGGCGCTCTGCGCCCGCGAAGCGCTGCCCGACACCGCCCTCACGCTTCTGGCCTACGAGGACCTGCTCGCCGGCCAGCCCGACCGCTGCGACTGGCCCGACCTGCCCGAGGACAGCGCCGCGGCGCTTTGCTACACCTCGGGCACCACCGGCAACCCCAAGGGCGCGCTCTACTCGCACCGCTCCACCGTGCTGCACGCCATGGCGCTGGGCCTCGCGGTGTCGCGCTCGCTGCACGAGGGCGCGCGCATCCTGCCGGTGGTGCCGCTTTTCCACGTCAATGCCTGGGGCCTGCCCTACGCGGCGCCGCTGATCGGCGCCGGGCTGGTGATGCCGGGGCCGCGGCTCGACGGGTCGGCACTCTGGCAGCTGATGGAGGAGGAGGGCGTGACCTCGGCCTGGGGCGTGCCCACGGTCTGGCTCGGGCTGCGCGCCGAGATCGAGGCGCGCGGCCGTCCTCCGGCGGGCTTCGCCCAGGTGGTGGTGGGCGGCTCGGCCGCGCCGCGCTCGATGATCGAGGGCTTCGAACGGGCCGGCATCGAGGTGATCCATGCCTGGGGCATGACCGAGATGAGCCCGGTCGGCACCCATGGCTGCCTCTCGGCGCCGATGCGCGACGCGCCCTTCGAGGAGCAGATGCGCCTGAAGGCCAAGCAGGGCCGGCGCCTCTTCGGGATCGAGCTGAAGATCGTCGGCGAGGACGGGCAGCGCCTGCCGCATGACGGCACCGCCGCGGGCGAGCTCTTCGTGCGCGGCAACACCGTGATCGCGGGCTATTTCGCCAACGAGGAGGCCAGCCGCGCCGCCTTCGACGCCGAGGGCTGGTTCGGCACCGGCGACCTTGCCAGCATCGATCCCGACGGGTTCGTGGTGATCCGCGACCGCACCAAGGACCTGATCAAGTCGGGCGGCGAATGGATCAGCTCCATCGACCTCGAGAACCTGGTGATGGGCCATCCCAAGGTGGCCAATTGCGCGGTGATCGCGGTGCCGGACGCGAAGTGGGACGAGCGCCCGCTGCTGGTGGTGGTGCCGCGCGATCCGGGCGACCCGCCCGACCTTGCCGAGCTGCACGCCGCGATGATGCCCGAGATCGCCCGCTGGCAATTGCCCGACGCCATGGTGCTGGCCGAGGACCTGCCGCTCACCGCCACCGGCAAGGTGTCGAAGCTGACCCTGCGGGCGCGTTACCCGGCGGCGCCGGACGCCACCTGACGCCGGGGTCTGGACCCCGGCCGCCGGCTGGCCGACAAGGGCGGGCAAGCGGCACGGCAGGGGGACAGACGACATGGACGAGCGTTTCCGCGAGGACGCCTATGCCTATCTCCAGCATCTGGGAATCCGGATGGTGGAGTGGCGAGAGGATTACGCCCGCTTCGAGCTGCCGATCGCGCCACATCTCGGCAACCGCCACGGCAATCCGCATGGCGGCGCCCATGCCTCGCTGATCGACACGGTGATGGGCTATGCCGGTTGCTGGACCGGCGCTCCGGGGGTGGTGCAGCACGCGCTGACCCTGTCGCTCAACGTGCAGTACCTGTCCCGGCCGCGCGGCGAGGTGATGATCGGCGAGGGCTGGCGCACCGGCGGCGGGCGCAGCACCTTCTTCGCCGAGGCCCGCGTCAGCGACGAGACCGGCGAGATCATCGCCACCGGTTCCGGCGTCTTCCGCTACCGCGGCCGGGGATGACCGGCCGCGGCCGGCCGGCTCAGGCCATCACGCTGGTCGCGGCGCTGCGGATCGCGCGGATGTTCTCGCCATAGGGTGCGGGCGCACTTGCCGAGCCGCCGCGGAACACCGCAGAGCCCGCCACCAGCACGTCGGCGCCGGCCTCGACGCAGCCGCGCGCGGTCTTCACGTCGACGCCGCCGTCGATCTCGATCTCGACCGGGCGGTCGCCGATCAGCGCCTTCAGCGCGCGGATGCGGGGCAGGGTCTCGGGGATGAAGCTCTGCCCGCCGAAGCCCGGATTGACGCTCATCACGCAGACCAGGTCGACCATGTCGAGCAGCGGCGCCACCGCCTCGACCGGGGTGCCGGGGTTGAGCGCCACGCCCGGGCGCGCGCCGGCGGCGCGGATCGCCTGGAGCGTGCGGTGGATGTGCGGCCCGGCCTCGACATGGGCGGTGATGATGTCGGCGCCGGCGGCGGCGAAGGCCTCGATATAGGGATCGACCGGCGCGATCATAAGGTGCACGTCCATCACCGTCTTGATGTGCGGCCGGATGGCGGCGCACATCTGCGGGCCGAAGGTGATGTTGGGGACGAAATGCCCGTCCATCACGTCGACATGGATCCAGTCGGCGCCCTGCGCCTCCACGGCTTCGATCTCGCGGCCGAAATCGGCGAAATCGGCGGCGAGGATGGAGGGGGCGATCTTCAGGTCGGTCATCGGAATCCTTTCGGGTCAGTAGCCGCGGTCTCGGTCCACCAGATGGAGGAGGGGGGCGCCGGCCTCGCCGCGGCGCACGTTCTCGGCGATCACGCGGGCGGCGGAGGGGGCGCGGGTCTCGGAGGCGATATGCGGCGTCACCGTGACCTTCGGGTGGTCCCAGAACGGGTGGTCACGGGGCAGCGGCTCGGTGCGGAAGACGTCGAGCGTGGCATGGCCGAGCTGCCCGGCGTCGAGCGCCGCCAGCAGCGCCGCCTCGTCGATCAGCGTGCCGCGGCCGGGATTGATCAGCGCCGCGCCGGGGGCGAGGCGCGCCAGCGCTTCGGCATCCATGAGGTTACGCGTCCCGGCGGTGTCGGGGAGCAGCAGCACCACGATCTCGGCCCCGTCGAGCGCCGGGGCCAGGCCCTCGGGCCCGTGATGGGCGGCGACGCCGGGCAGCACCTTGGGCGAGGCGCTCCAGCCCCGCAGGTCGAAGCCGAACCGCGCCAGAGCCGCGGCGCAGGCGGAGCCCAGCGCGCCGAGCCCGAGGATCGTCACCCGGCGGTCGGGGGCCAGCGGCGGCGGCCGGTGATCCCAGCGCGCCTCGGGATTCACGATATGGGCGTCCATGCCGAGATGGTGGCGCAGCACGTGGCCGGTTACGTATTCCACCATGCCGCGGGTCAGCCCCTCCGCGTCGACCATGCGCGCCAGCGGCACGTCGAGCGTCGGGTTGCCGACCACCGCCTCGACCCCGGCCCAGAGGTTGAGCACCGCGCGCAGGTCGGGGAAGCGCGCGAAATCCTGCACCGCGCTGTCGGGGGCGTAGACGATGTAGCGCACGTCCGCCTCCGGCAGGTCGGGCCCGAGCCTGACCTCGAGCCCGGCCGCGGCGAAGGCGTCGCGCAGCGGGGTTTCGTACTCGGCCCAGAGATCGGCGCCGGCGGCGAAGAGGACGGGAACCGGCATGGATTACCTCGGGCGGTGGATATGGGCGCTCTGCACCAGCCCGAAGGCCAGCATCAGGACCAGCATCGCCGAGCCGCCATAGGAGACCAGAGGCAGCGGCACGCCGACGACCGGCGCCAGGCCCATGACCATCGACATGTTGACGGCGAAGAACAGGAAGAAGGTCAGGCCGATGCCCAGCGTCAGCAGCGACGAGAAACGGTCGCGGTTCTGCAATGCCGAGGCGATGCAGAAGACCAGCACCAGCACGTAGAGGCCGAGCAGCGACATGCCGCCCACGAAGCCGAATTCCTCGGCCAGGGTGTTGAAGACGAAGTCGGTGTGCTTCTCCGGCAGGAAGTTCAGCCGCGACTGCGTGCCCTGCATGAAGCCGCGCCCGGTCCAGCCGCCCGAGCCCATGGCGATCTTGGCCTGGGTGATGTGGTAGCCCGCGCCGAGCGGGTCGGTGGAGGGGTCGAGAAAGGTGTCGATGCGGCGGAACTGGTAATCCTTCAGGAGCTGCCAATCGGTGCCGCGGCTTTCGAAGACGGTGGCGATGAAGCCCGTCCCGGCGGCCACCACGGCGCCGAAATAGGCCCAGTGCACGCCGGCGAGGAACATCATCAGACCGCCCGCGGTGAGCAGCAGGATGGCGGTGCCGAGATCGGGCTGGGTCAGCGTCAGGAAGGTCGGGGCGAGGATGATCAGCACCGGGATCAGCACCCAGAGCGGGCGCGAGGTCTTCTTCATCGGCAGCCAGTCGTAATAGGCCGCGAGGATCATCACCAGCGCGATCTTCATCAGTTCCGAGGGCTGCAGCCGGATCACGCCGAGGTCGATCCAGCGCTGCGCCCCCATGCCGACCGTGCCGAAGAACTCGACCAGCACCAGCAGGCCCAGCGACAGGAGGTAGGCCGGCACCGCCATGTTGCGCCAGAACCAGATCGGCACCATGGCGACCACGAACATCAGCGCGAGGCCCAGCCCGTAGCGCTTCATCTGCGGCTCGGCCCAGCGGTCGAGGCTGCCGCCGGCCACCGAATAGAGCATCAGGAAGCCGACGCTCGCCACCGCGGTGAGCAGCACCACCAGCGGCCAGTTCAGGTAGAGGATCTTGCGCCAGCCGCCGGGGACCGTCTTGACCGTGTATTCGAGGTAGCTCATGCGCGGCTCTTGGCGTCGTCGGGTTTCAGCCGGCGTTCCGCGGCCAGCCGTTCCTGCTGTTCGCGGATGCGCTCGCGGTCCGAGCTGGGATAGGCCTCGAGCGGCGGATCGCCCTTGTAGAGCGCCTGCAGGGTGACGTCGCGGGCGATCGGATAGGCGGCGCCCGAGCCGCCGCCATGCTCGACCACCACCGCCACGGCGATGCGCGGATTGTCGTAGGGGGCGAAGTTCACGAACAGGCCGTGGTCGCGGCGCTTCCACGGCAGGTCCTCGTTGCGGATCACCCCGCGGGCGCGTTCGGCCGCGGTGATGTTGCGGACCTGGCTGGTGCCGGTCTTGCCGGCCATGGAGAGCCCGTCGGCGACGATGCGGCCGCGGAAGGCGGTGCCGCGGCTGTTGTTGACCACCTCGAACATCGCCTTGCGGACCCAGCGCAGGTGGTTCTCGTTCAGCCCGATCGGGTCGCCGCCGCGGCTCGGCTCCTCGACGCCGTCGATCGACTTCACCAGGCGCGGCTCGATGGTGCGCCCGGTGGCCAGCCGCGAGGCCATCACCGCGAGCTGCAGCGGCGAGGTCAGCACGTCGCCCTGGCCAATGGAGCAGTTCACCGTGTCGCCGATGCGCCATTCCTTGCCGTAGAGCCGGCGCTTCCACTCCTTGTCGGGCACGATGCCCTCGCCGACCGCGGACATCGGCACGTCGTGGGCATGGCCGAGGCCGAGCTTGCGGGCCATGGCGGCGATGCGCTCGATGCCGACCTTCAGCGCCAGGTCGTAATAGTAGACGTCGCAGCTTTCGCGCAGCGACTTCTCGAGGTTCATGTGGCCATGGCCGGCGCGTTTCCAGCAATGGAAGCGGCGCGACCCGACCTTCAGGTGGCCCGGGCAGTAGACGGTGTCATTGGGGCCGATGATCCCGGCCTCGAGCCCGGCCATGGCGGTGATCATCTTGAAGGTCGAGCCCGGCGGGTAGAAGCCCTGCACGGTCTTCGAGACCAGCGGGTGGCGTTCGTTGTTCTGCAGCGCGCCGTAATCGTCGTAGGAGATGCCGCGGACGAACTTGTTGGGATCGAAGCCCGGCGCCGAGGCGATCGCCAGGAGATCGCCGTGCTCGAGATCCATCACCACGACCGAGGCCGATTCGTCGCCCAGCCGGACGTCGATGTAATCCTGCAGCGCGGTGTCCACGGTGAGCTGCAGGTCGGCGCCGGCCTCGCCCTCGCGGCGGTCGAGCTCGCGCATCACCCGGCCGGCGGCATTGACCTCGACGCGCTTGGAGCCGGCGCGGCCGCGTAGGATGTCCTCGTACTTGGTCTCGACACCGATCTTGCCGAACTGGAAGCGCGGGATCCGCAGCACCGGGTCGGGATCCTCGTAGCGCGCCAGGTCGCGCTCCGAGACCGGCTGCACGTAGCCCACGACATGGGCGAAGATCTCGTCGTGCGGGTAGTGCCGCGACAGCCCGACCTCGGGCGAGACGCCGGGCAGGGCGGGGGCGTTGGCGGCCACCCGGCTCACCGCCTCCCAGCTGACCCGGTCGGCCACCGCGATCGGCAGGAACGGCGCCGAGCGCGCCATCTCGGCGCGGGCCCGCTCGAGCTCGCCGGGATCGAGCTCCACCAGCGCCGAGAGGCGGCGGATCACGTCATCGACGTCGCCGGCATCCTCACGCACGATGGTGATGCGGTAGGCCGGTTCGTTGGCGGCGATCACCAGCCCGTTGCGGTCGAAGATCTGCCCCCGCGCCGGCGGGATCAGCCGCATGTTGATGCGGTTCTCCTCGGCCAGCAGGCGGAACTCGTCGGCCTGCTCGACCTGCATGTCGTGCATGCGCCAGGCCAAGAGGCCGGCGAACCCGGCCTGGGCGCCGCCCAGCACAAGGGCGCGCCGGGTGATGCGGCGGGCGCTGTCGGCATTGTCCCTCGGCGTGCGTCTCATCGGCCATATCCCGTCCGGTCGGTTTCCCCGCCGCCGCGTCCCGCGCGTCCGAAGAGGAGCTGCACCAGCGCCGCGGCCACCGGGTAGGCGAGGATGGTGAGCACGGTCTGGGACGCGAGAAGGGGGGCGTTCGCGATCGGGATGATAAGCACCCAGAGCGCGATTTGATAGATCAGCGCCATCACGATCAGACCAGTGGCCACCGCCGCCCATTCCATCGCGAAGGCGGTCTCGCGGCTGCGCCGCTCGCGTGTCTTCAGGCTTTCCAGCGAGATCACGGTGAGCGCCGCCCAGAGCCCGGGCGGGCGCTGGAACACCAGATCGGCCAGCAGCATGAGCAGGCCGACCAGCCAGAACGGCACGTAGGCCGGGCGCCGCACCGCCAGCGCGAAGAGCAGCGCCAGCATGACGTCGGGCCCGGCAAGGCGCGCCGGCAGCGCGTCCACCGGCAGCAGCTGGAAGAACATCACCACGAGGCCGAGCCCCACCACCAGCGCCCGGCGCGTCCAGACGCGCAGTTCGATGGCGTCAACCATCCGCGGGGGCGGGGGCGTCGGCCCCGTCGCTCTCGGGCGGCGGCGGCAGCACCGCGGGCGGCGTCTCGGGCAGGATCAGCGCCGAGGGCGTGGTGACCCGGCGGGCGCCGTGGTCGCGCAGCACGCGCAGGAATTCCAGCCGCTCGTAATCCGCCGCCAGCCGCACCCGCAGCCGGCCGCCCGGCGATTGCGCGACCTGTCCGATCAGCAGGCCCGGCGGGAAGACGTCGCCGTCGCCCGAGGTCACGATGCGGTCGCCGGCGCGCACCATGTCGGGATCCTCGAGAAAGTCGATGGGCGGGGCCGGGCTGTTGTCGCCCTGGACCAGCGCGCGCTGCCCGGAGGGCTGGATCACCGCCGGGATACGGCTGGTGGCGTCGGTCAGCAGGATGACCCGGCTGGTATTGGCGCCGACGCCGGAAATGCGGCCGACGAGGCCGATGCCGTCCATCGCCGCCCAGCCGTCGACGATGCCGTCGCGCGAGCCGACGTTGATCAGCGCCGATTGCCGGAACGGCGAGCCCGAATCGGCCAGCACCACGCCGGTGATGTAGGTCAGCTGCGGGTCGAGCCGGACGTTGTTGAGGTCGCGCAGCCGGGCATTCTCCTGCTCGAGCTGCAGCGCCGCCTCCTTCCAGGCCGTCATCTGGCGCAGTTCGCGGCGCAGCTCGCGGTTCTGCTCGTAGATGTTGGTGTAGCTCTCGAAATCGCGGAAGATGCGCACCGCGGCGGTGACCGGGGCCATCGCCCAATCCATCTTCGGCACCACCTGGTCGATGACCTGGGCGCGGAAGCGTTCGACCCGCGGGCTGTCGATGCGCCAGACCAGGAACAGCGCCACGAAGGCGAAGATCATCGCCGCCAGAAGCAGGCGCTTCAGCGGGCCGGTGAATTCGTCGCTGGAAGAGCGGTCGCGTGCCACGTCGGGTCCTCGGGCTCAGGCTCGCCCGGCTCAGCTGTCGTAGTCAATCGCGTGACGCAGCTGTTTTTCGTATTCCAGGGCCTTGCCGGTGCCGAGCGCCACGCAGTTCAGGCTTTCGTCGGCGATCGACACCGCGAGCCCGGTCTGCTCGCGCAGCGCCAGGTCGAGATCGCCCAGAAGCGCGCCGCCGCCGGTCAGCATCACGCCGCGGTCGACGATGTCGGCGGCCAGATCCGGCGGCGTGGCCTCGAGCGCGGTCATCACCGCCTCGCAGATCGTCTGCACCGGCTCGCTGAGCGCCTCGGCGACCTGCGCCTGGGAGATCTCGGTCTCCTTCGGCACGCCGTTCAAGAGGTCGCGGCCGCGGATCTGCATCGAGGAGCCGCGCCCGTCATCGGGCATCCGCGCGGTGCCGATCGAGGTCTTGATGCGCTCGGCGGTCGATTCGCCGATCAGGAGGTTCTGCTGGCGGCGCAGGTAGTTGATGATCGCCTCGTCCATGCGGTCGCCGCCCACCCGGACCGAGCGGGCATAGACGATGTCGCCCAAGGACAGCACCGCGACCTCGGTGGTGCCGCCGCCGATATCGACCACCATGGAGCCGGTGGGATCGGTGATCGGCATGCCGGCCCCGATCGCCGCCGCGATGGGCTCGGCGATCAGCCCGGCCTTGCGGGCGCCGGCCGACAGCACCGACTGGCGGATCGCCCGCTTCTCCACCGGGGTCGCGCCATGCGGCACGCAGACGATGATCTTCGGCTTCGAGAAGGTCGAACGGCGGTGCACCTTGCGGATGAAGTGCTTGATCATCTCCTCGGCGACGTCGAAATCGGCGATCACGCCCTCGCGCATCGGCCGGATCGCCTCGATCGAGCCCGGCGTGCGGCCAAGCATCAGCTTGGCATCCTCGCCCACCGCCAGCACCTTCTTGACGCCGTCCTTGACGTGGTAGGCCACCACCGAGGGTTCCGACAGGATGATGCCCCGGCCCTTGACGTAGACCAGCGTGTTCGCCGTGCCCAGATCGATGGCCATGTCCGCCGAAAAGGCGCCCAAGAGTCTGTCCAGTCCGAACATCGCGTCCCGTTCCCTCGCATGGATTTGGCCCGCGACTCCGTAAGAGGCGGGCCGGGGGCACTTATAGGCGTCGGGGGCCGGGGGCGAAAGGCCCCATCCGGTCCCGAATCAGCATGATCTTGCCGGAACGGGCGCCGCCGGATCGCGGCCGGGCGCGGCGGCGGCGGCGGCGGCGCGGCGCGCCCGGGCGCGGATTTCGTCCCCCCGCGAGGGCGCCATGTCGCATTCCCGCGATGGAAAGTCGGGCCGGTTCCGCCGTCCCGCGCCACAGACGCTATCCACGCAGGAAACCCAGCAGCGAGTTGCCGAAGCCATGCAAACACACGTCAAAGCCCTCGTCGTCGGCGGCGGTGCCGTCGGAACCTCCATCGCCTATCATCTGGCGCGGGCCGGCTGGTCCGACGTGATGCTGCTCGAACGCGACGAGCTCACCGCCGGCTCGACCTGGCACGCGGCCGGCCTGCTGCCCTATTTCAACATGTCCTACGCCGCGACCCACATCCACGACTACTCGATCAAGTTCTACAAGACGCTGGAGGCGGAGACCGGGCTCGATGCCGGCTTCTTCGTGGTCGGCAACCTGCGCATGGCGCAGTCCGAGGCGCGGATGGACGAATTCCGCCTCTACGCCGCCACCGCCGAGACCGTGGACGTGCCCTTCGAATGGCTGACGCCCTCGGAGATCAGGGCGCGCTGGCCGCTGATCCACACCGACGATCTGAAGGGCGCGCTGTTCCACCCGACCGACGGCTACATCAACCCGGCCGACGTCACCATGGCGATGGCCAAGGGCGCGCGCCAGCGCGGCGTCACCATCGAGCGGCGCTGGCAGGTCGACGGCTACGCCTGGGCCGGCGACCACTGGCAGGTGACGGTCACAAGGATGGTCGAGAAGGGCGGCAACCTCGTGCCCTCCGACGAGACCACGGTGATCCATGCCGAACACGTGGTCACCGCCACCGGCAACCACGCCCAGCGCACCGCGAAGCTCTTGGGCATCAAGACCCCGGCGATCCCGGTCGAGCATCAATACATCGTCACCGAGCCCGACCCGGCGCTGGTCGAGTGGCGCAAGACCAACCCGCAGCACCCGGTGATCCGCGACGCCGACGCCAAGTGGTACGTGCGCGAGGAGCGCGGCGGCTGGATCCTCGGCCCCTACGAGCGCAACGCCCCGGCGCGGTTCGAGCATGGCGTGCCCGACAGCTTCCGCGCCGATCTCTTCCCGCTCGATCTCGAGCGCATCGAAGAGGAATACATGGCGATGATCCACCGCCTGCCCTCGTCCGAGACGGTCGGTCTGAAAGACGATTTCAACGGCCCGATCTGCTACACGCCCGACGGCAACCCGCTGATCGGCCCGGCGCCGGGCTTGCGGAACATGTGGCTGGCCGAGGGCTTCTCCTTCGGCATCACCGCCGCCGGCGGGGCCGGGCATTACCTGGCCCAGATGATGGTCGAGGGCGAGGCCGAGATCGACATGGCCTCGATGGACCCGAAGCGCTTCGGCCAGGACTGGATGACCACCGAATACGCCGCCCGCAAGAACGAGGAGGCCTACGAACACGTCTACATCCTGCATCACCCCGACGAGGAGCGCCCGGCCTGCCGGCCGCTGCGCACCGGGCCCTGCTACGACCGGCAGAAGGCGCTGGGCGCGCAGTTCGGCTGCGTCAACGGCTGGGAGCGGCCGAACTATTACGGCCCCGCGGGCGCGCCCGAGAGCTTCGACCACGATGCCCGCTCCTTCCGCCGCGGCGCCTGGTGGGAGCATGCCCGCGCCGAGGCCGAGGCGGTGCGCCACGGCGTCGGCCTGATCGACGCCACCGCCTTTGCCAAGCACCGCGTCTCGGGGCCGGGCGCCACCGAGTTCCTGCTCTGGCTCACCGCCAACAAGCTGCCCAAGGTCGGCCGGGTGTCGCTGACCTACGCGCTGACCTCCCAGGGCACGGTGCGCACCGAATACACCGTCGCGCGGCTCGCCGAGGACGAGTATTACCTGGTCTCCGCCGGCGCCTGGGCAGCCTATGACGGCGACCACCTGCGCAAGGCTGCCGAGGACAAGGCGCCCGAATTCGGCGCCATCATCGTGCAGGACGTGACCACGCAATGGGGCGTCTTCGCCATTGCCGGCCCGAAGAGCCGCGCCGTGCTCAACGCCCTGGTGCGCGATGCCGCGCCCGAAACGGTGCTGTCGAACAAGCGCTTTCCCTGGCTGGCCTGCCGCGACATCGAGCTCGGCATGGTGCCGGTGCGCGCCATCCGCGTGGCCTATACCGGCGAGCTCGGCTGGGAGCTGCACCACCCGATCGAGATGTCGGCGCATCTCTGGGACCGGCTGATGGCGGCCGGCGCCCCGCACGGGCTGAAGCCGGTGGGCACGCGGGCGCAGAACTGGCTCCGGCAGGAGAAGTCCTACCGCGCCTTCGGCCACGAGCTCGGCCGCGACGCGACGCTGCTCGAGGCCGGGCTGGACCGCTTCGTCGACTGCACCCGGCCCTATCACGGCAAGCCCGAGATGCTGGCCCGGGACGTGCGCTCGAAATGCGTGACCGTCCTGATCGACGGACCCAGCGACGCCGATCCCTGGGGCCGCGAGGCGCTCTACGACGAGACCGGCGCCCGCGTCGGCCGGCTGACCTCGGGCGGTTGGTCGGTGGCCTTCGGCAAGTCCATCGGCATGGGCTATGTGCGCCCCGGCCTTGCCCGGCCGGGCACCCGCCTCAAGGTGCGGATCATGGACGCGCTCTGGGATGCCGAGGTCACCGAGGACAGCCCCTACGACCCGCAGAACGCCAGCATCCGCGCCGACGGCTGACCCGCCCCGAACAGCTTCTTCTGAGCGCAAATATCCCGGGGGGAATGCGGGCCGGAGGCCCGCAGGGGGGCAGCGCCCCCGACCCCGCCCGCGGCGCGCCCCCGGCGCGGCGCGGGCCAGACCCAGGCGCGCTCTCCAGGGGAGCGCGCGCCGCCGGATCAGACCCCCTCGACCCCGGCGCCGCGCCCGGCTAGGCCGGGGCGAGACAATCCGAAGCGGAGGCCGCGATGCCGGGATTTGCCACCTATGCGATGCTCGCCGCCGCCATTGTCGCCGAGGTGGTGGCGACCTCGGCGCTGGCGCGCAGCGAGAACTTCACCCGGCTGTGGCCCAGCGCGATCACCGTGCTCGGCTACGGCCTGGCCTTCTATTTCCTGTCCTACCCGATCCGGGTGCTGCCGACCGGGCTGATCTACGCCATCTGGTCGGGGCTCGGCATCGTGCTGATCACCCTGGTGGCCTGGCTCTGGTTCGGCGAACGCCTCGATGCCCCGGCGATCGCCGGGCTCGGGCTGATCCTCGCCGGGGTGCTGGTGATCAACCTGTTCTCGGGCAGTCTGCAGCATTGAGGCCGGCGCGGGCGGACCGGCCTCGAACGCGGCGTCGCGCCTGTCCGGATCAGTCGGGCAGCGCGGCGCAATGGGCGCCGCCGGCGGCCTGGCCCGACCCCCAGGCCAGGGCCGGGGGCTGGCCGTAGATGTCGGGCGTGCCGGTGGCGGCGAGATCGGCGGCGACCAGAGCGACGATTCCAGCCAGCGCGAGAAGGGCGATGGGACGGCGGGTGGTCATGCGCGCGCCTCCAATCCCAGCCAGGGCCGGAGCTTGATGCCCTGATGCGCGCCGGCCCAGGCGGCGGCGAACCACGCCCAGCCGTGCAGCGACCCGGTCGAGATGCCCGAGAAGAAGGCGCCGACATTGCAGCCGAAGGCCAGCCGCGAGGAATAGCCCAGCAGGAAGCCCGCGATCACCGTCGCGATCCAGGCCCGCGCCGGCAGCTTCGGCAGGCCCTGCGCCAGTCCGGCGCGCCAGGCCGCGACCAGGAAGGCGCCGCCGATCAGGCCGAGATTGGTCAGCGAGGTGACGTCGGTCAGCAGCGTGTCCGAGACCCGTTCGAGATTGGCCTCGGTGCCCCAGAAGCTCGACCCCGACAGGTCGACGCCGAGCGCCGCGGCGCCCTTAGCGGCCCAGAGGCCGAGCCCGTAGACCACGCCCCAGGGCTGGCCCGCCACCACGAGGTTGCCGATGGCGAAGAGCCCGAGGAACAGCGCCGCGAGCCAGAGCCGGCGCGGGATGCGCCGGTGCTCGGGCGCCGCGCGGACCCACAGCAGCGCCGCCACCGCGGCCAGCCCGCCCAGGGTGACCAGGAGGCCGGTCGTGCCCTCGAAGGCGATGATCGGCGCCGCGCCGAGCCCGGTCCACCACAGCAGGTGGTCGGCGCCGAAGAAGCTGCCGATGGCGAAGAAGGGCAGGGCCAGGAGCCCCACCGGGTTGCCGGAGCCGGCATTGACCAGGGTGCCCGAGCCGCAGCCCATGACGATCTGCATGCAGGCGCCGAAGACGAAGGCGCCGCCGATCATCGCGAAGCCCACCGGCGCGTGCGCGCCGAGGATCTCGCCCGGGTTGCCGGCGATCAGCGGGAAGGCGGCGAGCGCCACGATGGCGATCGCCAGAAGCTGCGCCAGCGTGCCGGCCGGGTCGCGCCGCACGATCATCGCCCGCCACGGCCCGGCGAAGCCGAAGCGCAACCCCTCGAGGGTAATGCCGAGGCCGAGCCCCACGGCCAGGAGCAGGCCGTAGCGCACCCCGACCAGAGCCGCGACTGCGAAGCAGGCCAGCAGGGCGCCGCCGATCAGCGCCGCGCGCCCGATCCCGGAGGGGCGCGCCGCGGCGCCCGCGAGGCTGTCGCTACTCGTCATCGAAGTCTCCTTGCCTGCCGCGGTGCCGGGATCAGAAGATGTTGCGGATCTGCAGCCACAGCGTCTTCAGCGGGCCCGGGACGTTGGCCATGTCGTAGCCTGCATTGGACCAGCCGACCATCGATTCCGGGTAGAGCTTGACGTTGTCGATGCCCGCCAGTTCGGACAGCGCGAACCAGTTGGTCGCCGCCCAGTGGCCGGTGTTGCAGAACGAGATCAGGGTCTCGGCGCCCTCGAAGCCGTTCTCGGCGGCGAGGCTGCGGGCGGCTTCGGCGTCGATGATCGCCGGGCCGTCGCCGAACCAGTTGGAATGGGTGAAGTACTGCGATTGCGGCAGCGTGCCGGGACGTGCGGCGGCGGGATGCGCCTCGTTGCCGTTCCAGAAGCTTTCCGGGCGCGCGTCGATCAGCAGCGTGTCCCCGGCGCCGGCCTCGATGGCGGCCTGCACGTCCTCGGCGCTGGCGGTCCAGGTGTCGTCCCAGCTCACCTCGATCTCGCTGCGGAGCGCGGAGGCCTCGGTCTTGGACAGGCCGAGCCCGGCCTCGGTCCAGGCGGTCAGGCCGCCATTGAGGATCGTCAGCTCCTCGAAGCCCGAGGATTTCAGCGTCCAGTAGACCCGGGCCGCGGCGCCGAAATCGGTGACGCTGTCACCCTGGTAGGTGATCACCACCGGGCGGTCGGTCTCGAGCCCGAGCTGCTGGAAGGTGCGGGTCAGCTCCTCGGCCGGGACCATCTGGCCGGGATTGTCGTCGGGGCCGCGGAAGAACGAGTAGGGCGCATTCAGCGCGCCCTCGACATGGCCCTCGGCGTAGGTGTCGGCGGCACGGATGTCGAGCACGTCGACGTCACCGCCGAGCAGGTCGGACAGCTCCTGCGGCGTCACCAGCGGCCCGGGCAGGTCCTGCGCGGCGGCGGCGGAGACGAGCCCCAGCGACAGGGCGGCGGCGAGGCTGAGGGTGGTGCGGGTGGGTTGCATGGGAACCTCCAACATATGCGTTCGGCCGGATCTGGCACTTCCGCGCCGTTCTGCCAACCGGAGCCCGGGATGGCGGGTGGTGCGGGGGGCGGGGGCGCGTTTTCCGGGGCAGGGCCGCATCATACACCCGTTTCGCCTCGCGTGCGGATCGCAAAACGGTGTCCGCCCGAAGCGCCGATGCCGCGGGCGGACGTTCTTTTTTGGCCGGTTCCGCTCAGCGGTCGACGCCGGGCTCGACATCGGGCGGTGCATCCTCGGTCGGCGCGGCCGCCCGGTCGCGCGTCGCGTCGGGGCTGTCCGCCTCGATCTCGGGGGTGTCGCGGTCGACCTCGCGCAGCCGCAGGGCTTGGGTCCGGCCCGCCTTGTCCTCGCCGAAATACAGGGTCTGATGCGGGAACGGGATCTCGATGCCGCGCTCGTCGAAGATGCGCTTGATGATGCCGTTATAGGCCCGGCCGACGCCCCACTGGCTGCCCGGCTTGGTCTTGATCCGGGCCCTGAGCACCACCGCGCTGTCGCCGAAGGAGTTGAGGCCGAACCATTCCAGCTCGCCGATGATCTCGGCGCCGCTCTCGGTGGACTTGAGCTCCTCGAAGGCGTCCAGCATGGCCTGCTTCGCCTCGTTCACGTCCTCGCGATAGGCGATGCCCATGTCGCAAACGAAATAGGCGAAATCGCGCATGTAGTTCGACACCATGTCGAGCGAGGAGAACGGAATGATGTGGTAGGTGCCGTCCAGCGCGCGCAGCGCGACCGAGCGGATGGTGAGCTTCTCCACCGTGCCGGTGGTGCCGCCGACGGTCACGACGTCGCCCACGTTCATGGCGTTCTCGAGCTGGATGAAGACCCCGGTGATGATGTCCTGGACGAGCTTCTGGGCGCCGAAACCGATGGCCAGGCCCAGCACCCCGGCGGAGGCCAGGAGCGGGCCGATATCGATGCCGATCTCGGAGAGCGCGAACATCACCGTGAGCAGCAGCAGCGCGATGGTCGCGGCGTTGCGCAGGAGCGACAGCAGGGTCTCCTCGCGCGAGGTCGGCGCCTTGCCGTAATCGGGGTTCAGGCGGTAGTCGATCCAGGAATTCATCGCCAGCCAGATCGCCGCGGCGACCAGCAGGATGAAGGCCACCGAGACCAGCGCGCCCGAGGCGTTGAGGCCGCGATCGGTGGACAGCCAGCCGCTGACATCGGCCAGGCCCAGCACGTCGAGCGCGTAGAGCACCACCACCACGGTGACGAGGATGCGCAGCGCGATGAGGATTTTCGGCACCAGCTTGTTGAGCCGGCGCTCGAGCAGCGGCAGCCGCTTCTTCAGCTCGTCCGGCAGGGCGATGCCGCGGCGCGCGGCGCGCCCGAAGGCGCCGACGATCAGCGAGCCGAGCAGCGCCGCCAGCAGCACCTTCCCGAGGGCGGTGAGATAGGCGAAGACGACATCGGCGGGCCGCGTCATCACCACCACGAACATGTAGGCCAGGAAGGCCAGCATGAACCAGTGCCAGAGCCGGATCAGCGAGCCCATCACGCCGTTCACGCGCATCCGGTCGGGGACCGGGCCGGAGGTCGCGATCTCGGTCTCGTCGACGAAGTGGCCCGAGGCGATGCGGCGCGCCAGCCAGTCCGCCACCGGCTTGTGGAAGCGCAGCACGGCGCCGACCAGGAACAGCAGCACCAGCACCGCCAGCAGCGCCGAGACGCCGAGCCCCGCGGCGGTGGAGACCGAGCGGTTGACAATCGGCACGACCAGCAGCTGGCCGTAGCCCAGCACCGACACGACGACGTTGCAGACCCGGTAGAGCGACCGCGCGCCGCTGTCGGAGACGTTGATCAGGCGCAGCCGCCCGGCGGCGGGGGCAAGGATGATGCGGATCACCACCTTGGTCATCTCGACCAGCAGGAAGGCGTTGAGATAGAGCGCCTGGCGGAAGCCAATGGCACCGTAATCGCCCACGGCGAGCAGCGTGATGGCATAGCCCAGGGCCCAGGCCGCGAAGACGATCAGCGCGTCCAGGAGCGCCCCGCCGACGAAGATCAGGAGCGAGCGCACGGCGCTGGCATGGACCGCGCGTTCGCCCATCCGCCGGAACAGCGGGATGGCGGCGAAGCGCAGGCCGAGGAACACCGCCACGGTGATCGCGATGACCAGCAGCAGCTTGCCGAAGGCGTCGATGATGACCGGCAGCGCGTCGCCGCTGAGCCCGCCCCAGAGCGAGCCCGAGCCGCGGAAGCTGTCGAGGAACGCGTCGATCTGTTCCACCGCGCTTTCGCCGATGCGCTGGGTGAACTCGGCGATGCGCCCGCCCAGCGACGGCGCGGCGAGCGCCGCCGGCGCCTCCTCCCCCTCGAGCAGCGCCGGACCCTCGCCGGAGCCGTCCTCCGCCGCGCCGGCCGCGTCCGCGCCGGCCTCCTCGGAGGTCACCTTCTCGAGCTGTTCGACGAGCTTCTGGCGCGCGCCCTCGTTTTTCAGCACCTCGAGAAAGCTCTGCAGCGCCAGCCCTTCGAGCGCCGCACCGGTCTCCGATGCGGTGTCGGCGGCGCCCCCGGCGGCCTCCGGGGCGGGCTGCGCCGCCGCCGGAAGAAGGCCCGACAGGAGCAGGGCACAGACGAGCGTCAGGACGTGGATCAGGGCCCGAGGGGCGAGGGCGGCTGGGCTGGTCATCGGGCCTCTCAGTGACTTGCGGCGTCTTTCGGTTCGCGCGGAACCTAGCCTTACGGGCCCTTGCTGCAACCGGAAAGCCGGGCGGCGGAGCTCCGCCGCCCCTCGGAGTGACGTAGGGGCAGGCCGGCTTGAGCGGAACAGAAAGCAAACGTATATTGGCGCATGGCCAAGCGAACCCTTTCCGAAAAGCTCGCGCTGCTCTCGGATGCGGCGAAATACGATGCCTCCTGCGCGTCCTCGGGCGGGCAGAAGCGGGATTCCCGGGATGGCGGCGGGCTCGGCTCGTCGGGCGGGTCGGGGATCTGCCACGCCTACGCGCCGGACGGGCGCTGCATCTCGCTTCTGAAGATCCTGATGACCAATTTCTGCATCTTCGACTGCGCCTATTGCATCAACCGCGCCTCCAGCCGGGTCGAACGCGCGCGCTTCTCGGTCGAGGAGGTGGTCCGACTGACCATCGAGTTCTACCGGCGCAACTACATCGAGGGGCTGTTCCTGTCCTCGGGCATCATCCGCTCGCCCGACGACACCATGGCCGACATGGTGCGCATCGCCCGCACCCTGCGCGAGCAGGAGAATTTCCGCGGCTACATCCACCTCAAGACGATTCCCTCGGCGGCGCCGGAGCTGATCGACGAGGCCGGGCGCTGGGCCGACCGGCTGTCGATCAACATCGAGATGCCGACCGAGAAGGCGCTGTCGGATTTCGCTCCGGAGAAATCCGCGCAGGGCATCCGCAAGGCGATGGGCGAGGTGCGGCTGCGCCGCGAGGCCTCGCGCGAGGGGCCGAGCTTCCGCGGCCGGCGGCCGGCGAAATTCGCCCCCGCCGGGCAATCGACGCAGGTGATCGTCGGCGCCGATGCCGCGGACGACCGCACCATTCTCGGGCAAAGCGCCAACCTCTATGCCAGCTACGGGCTCAGCCGGGTCTATTACTCCGCCTTCTCGCCGATCCCCGACCCGGCCAAGGCGCTGCCGCTGAAGCCGCCGCCGCTGATGCGCGAGCACCGGCTCTACCAGGCCGACTGGCTGCTGCGCTTCTACGGCTTCGAGGCGACCGAGATCGGCGGACGCTCCGGCATGCTCGATCTCGACGTCGATCCCAAGACCGCCTGGGCGCTGGAGCACCGCGAGCGCTTCCCGGTGGACGTCAACCGCGCCAGCCGCGAGGATCTGCTGCGGGTGCCGGGCTTCGGCACCAAGACGGTCAGCCGCATCCTCGCCGCGCGGCGCCGCGGTCTGGTGCGTTACGAGCACCTGAAGGCGATGGGCGCGGTGATGAAGAACGCCCAGCCCTTCATCACCGCCGCCGGCTGGAGCCCGCGCGGCATGCTCGACGCGGCGCATCTGCGGGCGCGCTTCGCGCCGCCGCCGGAACAGCTGTCGCTGCTGTGACCGGGTGCGGCGTGGCAGCGGCGACGCGGCGATGACGCGGCAGGTGGTCCTGCCGGCGATCGGCACCGTGGCGGCGTGGCGCGACGCCGCCCGCCGGCTGGCCGGCGAGGGCGTGGCGCCGGAGGATGTGCTCTGGTCGGTGGGCGATGCCGCGCCGGACCTCTTCGCCGGGACGGGCGCGGAGGGCCCGGGCACCGCCGAGCCGGTGCGCCTGACGCTCCCGCGCGCCGCGCTCGACCAGATCGAGGCGGCGCTCTGCCATTCCGACCCCGAACGCTTCGCCCGCGGCTACCGGCTGGTGCTGCGGCTGGCGCGGCGCGAGGTGGCCTGGGGTGACCGTTCCGACCGCGATGTCGGCACGGTGCTGCGCCACGCCAAGGAGGTCGCCCGCGACATCCACAAGATGCACGCCTTCGTGCGCTTCCGCGAAATGCCGGGCACGGGCACGCGGCGGGCCTTCGCCGCCTGGTTCGAACCCAGCCACCACGTCGTCGAGCGCGGCACGCCGTTCTTCGCCCGACGCTTCGGCGACATGGACTGGGTCATCGCCACGCCGGACGTGACCGCGCGGTTCGAGGCCGGCAAGCTGGGCTTCGAGCCGACCCCGCCGGGCGTCCGGCCGCCGCCCGACGACGCCACCGAGGATCTGTGGCGCACCTATTACGCCTCGATCTTCAACCCCGCGCGCCTGATGGTGAAGGCGATGCAGGCGGAGATGCCCAAGAAATACTGGAAGAACCTGCCCGAGGCCGACCTGATCCCGGGGCTGATCCGCGATGCCGAGACGCGGGTGCGCCGGATGGCCGAGACCGCCCCCGCGGCTTTGCCGGTGCCGCGGGCGGAGCGGCTGCGCGACAGCACCCGCGCGCTGCTGGCGGAGGCGGAACCGCAGGACGCGCTGGGCCGGATCGCCCGCGACCTGCAGACCTGCACGCGCTGCGCGCTCTGCGGGCCGGCGACCCAGGCGGTGCCGGGCGAGGGCCCGGCCGGGGCGCCGCTGATGATCGTCGGCGAACAGCCCGGCGACCAGGAGGACCTGGCCGGGCGGCCCTTCGTGGGCCCGGCCGGGCAGCTCTTCGACGCCGAGGCGGCGGGCGCCGGGCTCGACCGCTCGGCGGCCTTCGTCACCAATGCCGTCAAGCACTTCAAGTTCGCGCCGCGCGGCAAGCGCCGCATCCACCAGCGCCCTGATGCCGGCGAGGTCGAGGCCTGCCGCTGGTGGCTCGACCTCGAACGGCAGCTGGTGCGGCCGCGGCTGATCCTCGCCATGGGGGCGACCGCGCTCGAATCGCTGACCGGGCGAGGCGACGGGATCACCCGGCGCCGCGGCCGCATGGAGCGCGCTGGCGACGGCACGCCGATCCTGCCGACCTTCCACCCCTCCTACCTGCTGCGCCTGCCCGACCCGGCGGCGCGCGAGACCGCCACGGCGGCGTTCCGCGCCGACCTGGCCGGGGCGGCGGCGCTGGTCGCCGCGCCGGGCTGAGGGACGGCGGCGGGCGGTCCGGGCTATGGATGCGGTACGGCGGGCCGCGCCCCTTGTTTCGCGGGGGCGAATCGTGGCAGCGGCGCGCCCCGTGCCGTCCGACCCGAGACCGCCGCCCGCCGGGCGGCCCCAGCGAAAGTTACGCCATGGCCGACCTGTCCCTCCGCCGCAACCGTCCCTTCGACCTCGCCCCGCTGGCCGCGATGCTCACCGATCCCGAGGACCTGGCGCGGGTCAATCCCAACGCCAAGCATCCCTTCGATGCCGCCGAATGGGCCGAGAAATGGCTGAACGAGGCCGACGACGCGTCGTTCTACCTGGTCGACGAGAACGGCCGCGAGGTCGGCTTCTTCGCGCTCCGCATCGGTGTCGGCCCCGAGGTCCGGCACCTGACCTATGTCTTCGTGACCGAGGCGGCGCGCGGCGGCGCCGGGGCGCAGATGGCGGCCCTGGTGGAGCACGCGGCGCGCGAGCTCGGCGCGCTCACCGTGACGCTGAAGGTCGAGGACGACAACGCCCCGGCGCTCAACGCCTACCGCTCGGCGGGCTACGAGGAGCTGTCGCGCCGCGGCGGCATGGCGACCATGCGGCTCGACCTCGACCCGCCGGCGCCGGATCACCCGGCGGCCTGACGAGCCGCATACGCGCGTGGGCACAGGGCGGGGAGACACGGGGAAAAATGGCGGTCCCTGAAGGACTCGAACCCTCAACCTGCCGATTAGAAGTCGGCTGCTCTATCCAGTTGAGCTAAGGGACCGCTGCCGCCGTTCCTAGCGCCTTCGGGGCGCGCCGCCAAGCCGCTCCGGAAGCGGCCGCGGTGGGCAGGTGGCGGGCCGGCGCCGGGCCGGGATCAGTGCGTCCAGGCGCCCCGGCGTTCGTAGGCGAAGTTTTCGGCATAGCCGCGCGGCCGCAGGTTGGGGCGGCGCTGCTTGGGCTCGAAGACCTGCGCCTCGATGCCGTGCTCGCGGGCATATTCCACCGCTTCCTCGCGGGTCTCGAAGCGCAGGCGCACCTGCGCCTGGGTGTCGTCCGAGGAGGTCCAGCCCATCAGCGGATCGACGCTGCGCGGGCTTTGCGGCACGAATTCCAGGATCCAGTGCCGGGTGCGGGCCTGGCCCGAGGACATCGCCGTCTTGGCGGGCTGGTAGATTCGTGCGCGCATCGACACCTCCGGACTGGTCGCGGCAACTTATCGGCAAATCGCGCCGCGGATTCAAGCGGCACCGGCGCGCAGCGGGCTCAGCGCCGGCCGCGCTCGCGGTCGAAGAGCCCGCCCAGGCTGGCGCCGACGATGCCGCGCACCGAGGGGCGCGTCTCGGGGCGGAACGGGATCGGCCGGCAGACCTCCATCGCCGCCACCCCGACGCGGGCGGTGAGGGCGCCGTTGACCACGCCCTCGCCGAAGCGCCGCGAGACCCGCGCCAGCAGCCCGCCGCCCAGCACCGGCTCGAGCATGTCGTCGCCCACCGCCACGGCGCCGGTGGCCACCAGATGGGCGAAGACCGCGCGGGTCAGCCGCCAGGCCCCCAGCGTGCCGGAGCGGCCGCCATAGATCTCGGCGATGCGCCGGATCATCCGCAGGTTGGCCGCGAAGGCCGCCGCGACATCGGCCAGCGCCAGCGGCACCAGCGCGGTCACCGCGGCGACCTGCCGCGCCGCCGCCATCACCTCGGCCCGCGCCGCGGCGTCGAGCGGCGCCAGCACCTCGGCCTCGGCCAGCGCCAGGAGCGCCTCGGCATCGAACACCTCGTCGCGCCGTTCGGCCAGGCGCTCGCGCCCCCAGGCGGTGTCGGCGCGCCCGGCATAGAGCGCCGCGATGCGGTCGGTCAGGGCGCGGGCGCGGGTGAGGTCACGCTCGGCCCGCACCGCCTGCGCCTCGCGGTGCAGCGCGTCGATGCGCGCCAGCCGGGCGATCGCCGCCGCCTCCTTGACCGCGATGGCGAGCGCCACCGCCACAAAGAGCCCGAACAGCGCCGCCACCGCCCAGCCGAGCACCGGCGTAGAGGCCACCAGTCCGGTGACGAAGGACCAGGCCGCGACCGACAGAACCGTGCCGAGGATCGCCGCGAGGAGACCCCAGAACCAGCGCCCGAGCCGCGATCCGGGCCGCGCGGCGAGCGCCGCGGCGGTGGTCATCGCGGCGCCGCGCGGCGCCGCCTCGCGGTCGATGACGCCGGGCTCGGGGACCGGCGGCGCGGCGTCCGGGCCGGGGGCGGCGGCCTCGGTCTCGTCGAGCTCGAACAGCACGGGTGTGCGCGGGCGGGTCATGGCAATCCTCTCATCCGGCGGCGCGGCGCCAGCGGAACTGCACGTCGGCCAGCCCCTCGTCGGTGCCGCGGCCGTCGCCGCGGGCGATCTCGGCGAAGCCTTCGCGTTCGTAGAAGCGCCGCGCCCGGCGGTTGCGCGCGAAGGTCCAGAGCCTGAGCTCCGGCGCCTCGGCCTTGGCGGCGGCGACCAGCTGGCGGCCGATGCCGCGGCCCTGCGCCTCGGCGGCAACGATCAGCGCGTGCACGTAGCCGCCCTCGCGGGCGAGAAAGCCGAGGATGCGGCCGCGCCGATCCTCGGCCACCGAGACCCAGCCGAAATCGATCATCCGCCCGGCCTCGGCGATGTCCTCGGCGCCGCTGCGCAGACGCGGCTTCCAGCCCGGCCCGGCCACCGCCTCGGTGAGCAGCGCGCCGAGCCGCCCGGCATCGGTGGGCCGCGCCGGGCGCAGGGCGATCGCGGCGGCACTCACAGCCGGTCCCCGAACAGGAACTGCGCCGCGCGGTCGAGCCGGATATGCGGCGGGCCCTCGCCGGGGCGCAGCGCCAGCGGCGCCGGGGCGAAGCGCATCAGACCGTATTCGGCCTCCAGCCATTCCGCCGCGCCGTCCCGCGCCGGGGCGAGGAGCCGGGCCGGGTCCTCGGGCAGCTCGCCGGGATAGAAGGCCGCCGAGCGCCCGGTCTCGAGCAGCCGGCCGCGCACGCAGTCGAGCCGTGCGCCCTGATGCTCGCGGGTTTCCTCGACCGTGGCGCGCAAGGCCGCCAGGGCCATCGCCTCGACCTCGGCGCCGGCAAAGCGCGCCCGGTCCGAGGCGTCGCGGGTCAGCGCCTGCATGATCGCCGCGAGGCGGGGATGCTGGGTGTGGTGCAGGTGGTCGGCCTTGGTCGCGGCGAACAGGATGCGCTCGACCCGGCGGCCGCGCAGCAGCTGGCTCAGGAAGGCGTTGCGGCCGGGCCGGAAGGCGGCGAGGATCTCGGCCATCACGCGGCGCAGATCCTCCACCGCCTGCGGCCCGTCATGGATCGCGCCCAGCGCGTCGACCAGCACCACCTGGCGGTCGATCCGGGCGAAATGCTCGCGGAAGAAGGGTTTCACCACGCGCGCCTTGTAGGCCTCGAAGCGGCGCTCGAACTCGCGCCAGAGCGCGCCGCGCGGCGCCGTTTCCTCGGGCGTCGGCAACGGCGCGAAGGTCAGCACCGGGGATCCCGCCAGATCGCCGGGCAGCAGGAAGCGGCCCGGCGTGCAATCCGACCAGCCGGCGGCGCGGGCGGCGCTCAGATAGGCGGTGAAGCCGCGCGCCAGGGCCTGGGCGCGCGGCTCGTCGAGCGGCGCCGCGACCGGCTCGGCGCGCAGCTCGGCCAGCGCCGCGCGGGCCTCGGGCCGGCGCTCCATGCGCAGCAGGGTCTGCTGCGACCATTCGGCATAGCTCTTGTCGAGCAGCGCCAGGTCGAGCAGCCATTCGCCGGGATAATCGACGATGTCGAGATGCACGGTGCGCGCCGATTGCAGCCCGCCCAGGAGCCCGGTCGGGCGGACCTTGAGCGACAGGCGCAGCTCGCTCACCGCGCGGGTGCTCTCGGGCCAGCACGGCTCCGCCGCGGTCAGCGCGGCAAGGTGGTTCTCGTAGTCGAAGCGCGGCAGGGTGTCGTCGGGCTGCGGCTGCAGGTAGGCGGCGAGGATGCGGTTCTCGCTCGCCGCGGCGAGCTGCGGCATCCGCCCGCGATCGAGCAGGTTGGCCACCAGCGAGGTGATGAAGACCGTCTTGCCCGACCGCGCGAGCCCGGTGACGCCGAGGCGGATCACCGGTTCGAACAGCGTCTCCGACACCGTGCCGGCCAGGCTGTCCACGCCGCGGCTGAGGCGGTCCGCGATGTCGCCGATGATCAAGTCGCTGCTCCGTGATCCTGTCCCTCGGGCCTAGATAGGCGCGATGGCGGCGGCCTGCCAGTCGCCGCGCCGGCACAGGCCGCGGGAGAGGCGCCCGCCCCGGCCGGCCGGGGTCCCGGAGGCCGCGGGCACGGCCCGGCCTTGCCGCGCCGCGCGGCTTTGGCTAAGCGGCGGCGCCATGGCACGCTACGCTCTGATGGTGGAATACGACGGCGGCCCGTTCTCGGGCTGGCAGCGCCAGGCCGACCGGGCCTCGGTGCAGGGCGCCATCGAGGCGGCGCTGGCGCGGCTCGAGCCCGGCCCGCACACCATCGCGGCGGCCGGCCGCACCGATGCCGGGGTGCATGCCCGGGGCCAGGTGGCGCAGTGCGACCTCGTCAAAGACTGGGCGCCGGAGCGGCTGCGCGAGGCGCTGAACCACCACCTGAAGCCTGCCCCGGTGGCGATCGTCGCCGCGGCGCGGGTGGCCGGGGACTGGCACGCGCGCTTCTCGGCCACCGAACGTCGCTACCTGTTCCGCATCCTCAACCGCCGGCCGCGGGCGACGCTGGAGGCGGGGCAGGTCTGGCAGGTGCAGCGCCGCCTCGACCTTGCCGCGATGCAGGACGGTGCGGCGCGGCTGGTCGGCCATCACGACTTCACCACCTTCCGCTCCACCATGTGCCAGGCGGCGAGCCCGGTGAAGACGCTCGACGCCTTCGAGGTGGCCGAGGTCGAGACCGCGGCGGGGCGCGAGATCCAGTGCACGCTCCGCGCCCGCTCCTTCCTGCACAACCAGGTGCGCAGCTTCGTCGGCACGTTGGAGCGGGTGGGCGCCGGGGCCTGGCGGCCCGAGGACGTGACGCGCGCGCTGGCGGCCCGCGACCGCGCCGCCTGCGGCCCGGTGGCGCCGCCGCAGGGGCTCTACCTGACCGGAGTCGGCTATCCCGAGGATCCCTTCGCGGCTTGAACGCCGCCGGGCCGCCGCTATCTGGCGGCGATGCAACGGGCTTTGGTCATCGGCGCCTCGGGCGGCATCGGCGCGGCGCTGGCCGCCGAACTGGCCCGGCGCGGGGCCGAGGTGAGCGCGCTGTCGCGCCGCGCGGACGGGCTCGACATCACCGACGAGGACAGCATCGCCCGGGCGCTGGGCCGGCTGGAGCCGCCCTTCGCGCGCATCCTGATCGCCACCGGGGCGCTGGCGCCGCCGGGCGGGACGCCGGAAAAGGCCCTGCGCGAGCTCGATCCCGGGGCGCTGGCGCGGCTCTTCGCGGTCAATGCCACCGGCCCGGCGCTGGTGCTGAAACACGCGGTCCGGCTGCTGCCGCGGCGCGAACCGGCGCTGATCGCCGCGCTCTCCGCCCGGGTCGGCTCGATCGGCGACAACCGGCTGGGCGGCTGGTACGCCTACCGCGCCTCCAAGGCGGCGCTCAACCAGCTGGTGCGCAGCGCCGCCGTCGAGCTGGCGCGCTCGCACCGGCAGCTGGCCTGCGTGGCGCTGCATCCCGGCACCGTGGCGACGGCCTTCACCGAGGCCTATGCCGACCGCCACCCGCGGGTCCCGGCGGAGCAGGCGGCGGCGCGCCTCCTCGACGTTGCCGACCGGCTCGGCCCGGCCGAGAGCGGCGGCTTTTTCGATTATGCGGGACGGGAGATCGCCTGGTGACGCGGCTGGTCCTGGTGCTGGGCGACCAGCTTTCCGAAACCCTCTCGGCGCTGGCCGAGGCCGATCCCGACCGCGATGTCGTGGTGATGGCCGAGGTCGCCGAGGAGGCGACCTATGTGGAGCATCACCCGAAGAAGATCGCGCTGATCTTCGCCGCCATGCGCAAGTTCGCCGCCCGGCTGGAACAAGCCGGCTGGCGGGTCCGCTACAGCCGGCTCGACGATGCCGACAACGCGGGCTCGATCCCCGGCGAATTGCTGCGCCGCGCCGAGGAGACCGGCGCCAGCGCGGTGCTGGCCACCGAGCCCGGGGAATGGCGGCTGATCGCGGCGCTCGAGGATCTGCCGCTCGACGTGCGGCAATTGCCCGACACGAGGTTCTTTGCCAGCCATGCCCGCTTCGCGCGCTGGGCCGAGGGCCGCAAGGCCCTGCGCATGGAGTATTTCTACCGCGAGATGCGGCGCGAGACCGGCTACCTGATGGAAGAGGACGGGCCGGCGGGCGGCAAGTGGAACTTCGACCACGACAACCGCCGGCCGCCGCCCGAGGGCATCAACGCCAGCGGCCCGATGCGCTTCACCCCGGACGACATTGTGGCCGAGGTGCTGGACCTCGTCGAGGCGCGGTTCGGCGGCTCCTTCGGCGCGCTGCGCCCGTTCCACCTGGCCACCGACCAGGGCCAGGCGCGGCGCGCGCTGGCGCATTTCGCGGCCCGCGACCTGCCGTGGTTCGGCGATTACCAGGACGCCATGCTGCGCGGCGAGCCGTATCTCTACCATGCCGGGATCTCGGCCTATCTCAATATCGGCCTGCTCGACCCGCGCGAGGTCTGCGACGCCGTGGAGGCCGCCTGGCGCGACGGGTCGGTGCCGATCAACGCCGCCGAGGGCTTCATCCGACAGGTGCTCGGCTGGCGCGAATTTATGCGCGGGGTCTATTTCCTCGAAGGTCCGGACTACGCCGCGCGCAACCGCCTGAACCACGACCGCGCCCTGCCGGGGCTCTACTGGGGGGCCAAGACCGGCATGCGCTGCCTGTCCGAGAGCGTCGCCCAGGTGCGCGACCACGCCTATGGCCACCACATCCAGCGGCTCATGGTGACGGGCAATTTCGCGCTGATCGCCGGCATCGACCCGGCCGAGGTCGAGGATTGGTACATGCGGGTCTATTACGACGCCTTCGAATGGGTGACGGCGCCCAACACCGTGGGCATGAGCCAGTTCGCCGATGGCGGCGTGGTGGGCTCCAAGCCCTACATCTCGTCCGGCAATTACATCAACCGGATGTCGGATTACTGCGGCGCCTGCGCCTATTCGGTGAAGGCCAAGACCGGCGAAAATGCCTGTCCCTTCAACCTGCTCTACTGGCATTTCCTCGACCGCCACCGGGAGCGCTTCGAGAACAATCCGCGCATGGCGCAGATGTATCGCAGCTGGGACCGGATGGAGGCGGACCGGCGCGAGACGGTGCTGCGCGACGCGGAGACCTTCCTCAAACGCCTCGACGCCGGCGAGCAGGTGTGAGCCGGGCTTTGGGGGCGGGCACCATGCGCTGAGCCAAACGCGGCCTGTCTGGGCGCCGGCGACGAGGGTTCGACTTGCTACGTTCACGCCCGCGGAGGGGGCTCTGAAGAGCCGGCCGCCGGTGGCGCGCAGGATGTGGCGGTGCGCGGCATGACAAAGAGTGAGCCCGGCGCAGCCCGCGAACACGGGCGGCAGGCTGGCCTTTCAACGGGCGATACGGTCGACCGGAGGGAGGAGATCAGGCCTTGCGCAATTCGGTGACGGATTTCAGCACCCGGTCGCCGTCCTCCTGCTCGATCAGGAAGGCGGGCTCGTCCTCGCTGGCCTTGCGGGTGACCTCGTTGCCCTTGATGCTGCGGGTCACCTTCTGGGTGAACCGCTCGGTGATCTTGCCGCGGGCGGTGCCGTTGCCCCACTCCCATTCCACGCGGTCGCCGACCTTGTAGCTCATGCCGTCTCTCCTGCTTTCGCGGCCAACCCGCGGGGCGGACGGGGGTTCCCCCGCAGCAGGGACCGGGCCGGGCGGAAGACGCCGCCGCGGCCCGGCCGGGCCGGGCTCAGCCGGAGACGCCGACCTTGCTCAGGCGCAGCCAGCCGTTGTCGGCGTTCGAGACGAAATCGATGGTCACCCGGGCGCCGGGGGTCAGGCCCTCGGGGGCGGTCTTCAGGGTCTCGAGCGACCACACGGTGCGGTCGGTGAGGACCAGCGATTTGCGGGCGGCGTCGTAGTGATGCACCGTGCCCGACACGCTGTCGGCAAGGGCCGGCGCGGCGGCGGCGGAAGCGAGAAGGGCGGCGGCGATGAGCTTGCGCATGGATGGGAACCTTTGAACCCGGGGTTGAACGCAAGGCGGAAATCGGGCGGCGCCCGCACGCTTGCAAGAGGCGTCCGAAAATAATTCCCGGGAGCCATCGCGGGGCAGTCCGGGGCGCCGGTCGCCGCCCCGGTCAGGGCGCCGGAAAGGCCACCGTGACGCGCAGGCCGGGCGCGTTGTCGTCGAGCCCGAGCCGCGCCGCATGGGCCTGCGCGATGGCCGCCACCAGCGCCAGGCCGAGCCCGTTTCCGGGCGTCGAGCGGGCGCTTTCCAGCCGGTAGAGACGGCGCAGCACCCGCGGGCGCTCGGCCTCGGGAATGCCCGGCCCTCGGTCGGCCACCCCGAGCTCCGGCCCTTCGGCGCCGGCCCGGGCGGCGAGGTCCACCCGCGGCGCCGGGCCGGCATGGCGCAGCGCGTTCTCGATCAGGTTGGCCAGAAGCTGGCCCAAGAGGTCGCGGTCGCCGCGCACCCAGAGCGGCGCCTCGGGCACTGAAAGATCGAGCGCGCCGCCCGCCTCCTCGGCGGCGGGCGCGTAGAGCTCGGCGATCTCGGCCGCCAGCGCCGCGAGGTCCAGCCGGTCGAAGCGCGCGGCGGGGCTGCCGCCCTCGATCTGGGCGATCTCCAGCAGCGCCCGGAACACCTTGGTGGCGCGCTCGGCCTCGGCCTCGGCGCGGGCGGCGATCTCCTGTTCCGGGGCGGCCTCGGGCAGGGTGGCGCGCAGGTCGGCGAGCAGCACCGCGATGCGCTGCAGCGGCGTGCGCAGGTCGTGGGCGATGTCGGCCGAGACCTGGCGCAGCGCCTCGGTGGCGGCCTGCTGGCGCTCGGCCATCTGGTTCACCCGGAGGCCGATCCGGGCGAGGTCGTCCTCGGCGCGGTCGTCGCCGCCGTAGCGCGCCGCCAGATCGCCCGCGGCGAGCCGGCCGAGCGTCGCCTCGATCCGCGCCACCCGGCGCGCCGAGCGCCGCGCGATCAGCGTGCCGAGCCCCAGCGACAGCAGCGCCGTGGGCAGCAGCGACAGCGCCAGAAGGGTGAGGAAGGTGCGGCGCAGATCGGCCAGCGGCGCCAGGCTCTCGGCCACGATCAGCGTGCCCGAAGACAGCCGGCGCAGCTCCTGCGCGTAGCCCGCCTGGCCGAGCGGGCGGTCGGGGCGCAGCGCCTCGAGATGCACGGCGCCGTCGCGGATCACCGCGTCGGCATTGCCGGCGCGGCGGCCATCATCGCCGAGAAACAGGTAGATCGTGTCGCGCGGATCGGCGGCGCGGGCGCGGGCCCGCACCAGGGTGGCCAGCGCGGCGGGCGTCGCGGTGATGTCGAGGCTCGCCATCTCGGCGGCCAGATCGGCGCGGATCTGCGCCTCCGCGGCGCTGCGCAGCTGCAGCCAGGCGCCGCCCAGGGTCACCAGGTTGACCACCGTGAACAGCGTCACCAGCAGGAGCGCCAGGCGCAGCGGCGTGGAGCGGACCAGGCGGGCCGGGCGCGGCTTCATTCGGCGATCTTGTAGCCCGCCCCGCGCACGGTGACGATCAGGTCGCGCTCGAACGGCTTGTCGACCTTGGCGCGCAGGCGCGAGACATGGGTTTCGACGACGTTGGTCTGCGGGTCGAAATGGATGTTCCAGACCGCTTCCAGCAGCATCGTCCGGGTCTGCACCCGGCCCTTGCGGCGCAGCAAATGTTCGAGCAGGGCGAATTCGCGCGGCAGAAGGTCGATCTTCTGCCCGCCCCGGGTCACCGTGCGGCGCACCAGGTCCATCTCCAGATCGCCGGCGCGCAGCACCGTGCCGGCCTCGTCGGCCAGCGGCAGGCGGCGGCCCAGCGCGGCGATGCGGGCCGAGAGCTCGCCGAAGGCGAAGGGCTTCGTGAGGTAGTCGTCGCCGCCGGCGCGCAGCCCGTCGATGCGGTCGTCGATGCCGCCCATGGCGGTCAGGAAGATCGCCGGCGTCGCCACCTTGGCGGCGCGCAGCGCCCGCACCAGGCTCAGCCCGTCGAGATCGGGCAGCATGCGGTCGACCACCAGCACGTCGTAGGGCTGTGCCAGGGCCCGGGCCAGCGCGTCCTTGCCCGAGGGCAGGCAATCGACGGTGTGGCCCTCCTGGCCGAGGCCGCGGGCGATGAAATCGGCGGTGGTGCTGTCATCCTCGACGACGAGGAGTTTCATGGCGGGGCTCCGGTCCGGGTTCCGCTGCAATGAGGGGGCGCGGGGCGGCGATTTCAACCCACGCCGCAATCCGTCCCGCCCTGGCTCGCGCCGCGGCGAGCCGGCGTGAGAAAGCTTGCAGGACTGTAATCTTCGGGGGGCTGGCGCTGCAATCTTGGGGCGCGATCTTGGTCCCAGAGCCGCCGGCCCGGCGGCCCTGCGCGATGCAGACCCGAAGACACAGACCAGGAGACATTCCGCAATGACCGTTTTCGCACGTCGTTCCCGCCACGCCGCCTCCGCCCTCGCCATCGCCGCGCTGCTGGGCACCGGCGCGGTGTCGGTGGGGCAGGGCGTGACGCCCGCCGAGGCCGCCCCCGGCGCTGCCGTCGACTATGTCGACCTGGTGGCCGAGCTCAGCCCCGCCGTGGTGACCATCGAGGTCGCCAAGAGCCGCAGCAATGCCGGCATGGACGCGCCCCAGGGCCAGTTCCCGTGGGAGGAGTTCATGCGCCGCTTCGGCATGCCGGAAGGCCAGATGCCGCCGGGCATGATGCCGGGCCGGCCGGGTCAGCCGCACGGCCCCGAGGGCGCGCCCGAGATGCGCGGCGCCGGCACCGGCTTCCTGATCTCCGAGGACGGCCAGATCGTCACCAACGCGCATGTCGTCTCGGGCGCCGACGAGGTCACCGTGACGCTCGAGGACGGCCGCGAATTCACCGCCGAGGTGAAGGGGCTCGACGAGGCCACCGATCTTGCCGTGCTGGAGATCGACGCCGAAGGCCTGCCCTTCGTGGAATTCGGCGCCTCGGGCGATCTCAAGGTCGGCCAGAACGTCATCGCCATCGGCAACCCGTTCGGCCTCGGTAACACCGTCACCACCGGCATCGTCTCGGCGCTGGGCCGCAACATCAATGCCGGGCCCTTCGACGACTTCATCCAGACCGACGCGGCGATCAACCGCGGCAATTCCGGCGGCCCGCTGTTCAACGAGATGGGCGAGGTCGTGGGCGTGAACACCGCCATCATCTCGCCCACCGGCGGCTCCGTCGGCATCGGCTTCTCGGTGCCCTCGGACCTCGCCGCCGAGATCGTCGCCGACCTGTCGGGCGACGGCGCGGTGGAGCGCGGCTGGCTCGGCGTGCAGATCAAGCCGGTCTCCGAGGAGGTGGCGCAGGCGCTGGGCTTCGACGGCGACAAGGGCGTGATGATCGAGCGCGTCACCGCCGACACCCCGGCCGCCGAGGCCGGGCTCGAGGCCGGCGACATCGTGCTGTCGGTCGACGGCGAGGAAATGACCGGCCCGCGCGACCTCAGCCGCGCCGTGGCGCTGAAGCGTCCGGGCGCCGAGGTCGAGCTGGAATTCCTGCGCGGCGGCAAGGCGCAGAGCGCCACGGTGACGCTGGGCGACCGCTCCGACATGCCGGCCTGACCGGGCGCCGCCGCCGCGCGTCCCGCGCGGCGGCACCGACATTGCCCGACCCTGTCTGTCCCTGGCCCGCCGGCGCAACCGGCGGGCCTTTTTCCGTCCTGCGCGGCCGGCGGCTCAGCCGCAGCGCAGGCGCAGGATGTACCCGCCGCGGTCGGTCTCGATGTTGAGCCGGTCGGGGCGGAAATCCATCGTCGCCATGCTGTCGGGGCCGAGGATGCGGATCGGCGCGTCGGCGGGCAGGGTGACCGCGGCGATGTTCTTGCCGATCAGGCTGCGATAGCCGGCGGCGCCGCAGGTATCCTCGGCCCCGGTGGGGACCTGCGCCGTGGCGCAGCCGGCGAGCAGCAACACCAGACCGGCGGGCGCGACGTGGCGGAGCGGGAACGGCATCGGATCGTCCTTTCCTGGAATGCGGGGGTCTGCCGCGACGATAGCCACGCCGGAGGCCGCTGCAAGGCCCGCGCGGGCC
>NZ_JBTLRM010000005.1:0-166682 GCF_054482755.1 Roseivivax sp. CAU 1761 | reverse complement strand
CCACCTGGCTCAACGACTACAACACCGTCCATCCACATTCCGCGCTGGCAATGCGCTCGCCCGTCGAGTTCAGATCAGCGCTCAACTCCAGCCAGGCTGTCCGGTGAAATGGGGGGCACTCCACATCTCCTGCCCAGCACCGACCCCTACCGCCACTGTGGGGGATTCTATTTCCGGCGCAGGCTTCCCCGTATCTCCACATCTCTTCCGCCAATCTTTTTTGGCCTTAGGCCAACAAACGAAAATTTGTGCAGACTTGGATCGGGAAGTTGGTCGCGGAGTGGGATGCGAAGGATTCGGTGGCGCCCGCTACCGTACCAAGATCGGCGCGACGCATGTCGGTGCAGCCGCCCGCTTCGTGAAGCGCTGCGAGCGTGTCGTCCATGGACGTGCGGCCAACTGCCACGACCTCGCTGCCGTGCCGCGCAAGGTCGACCGTGACGGTCTGACCGATCCCGGTGTTGGCGGCGGCCCTCGAGGCTGAAAAACGTCATGCAATGTCCTCGCTGGCCGAATTGGGCTGGCTCAGTCCGAAGGTTTCGCGCGCTTCCTTCGTCCCCGGATCAGGCGCAGGTGGAACGGTCGAGAAGCGATCAGATCTCCGGGGAGCCGCAGCAAGACCGCCTACGTCACCCAGACCTCGCTAGAAAAAACATTGCGGCGGTCGACCGCACCCGGATTTGACCCGGCCTGCTGGAAGACCTGCCGGAGTGTCCCGAGAGCCCATCCCCCGGGGTCGCGCGCGTCGCGTGGCCATGGATGGCAGACTTGATGCGTCCCTCTCGGCACGGACAATTCTGGACACCGCTCAGGCTGCGACCTCCGCGCGCTTCCAGTCCCCTCGCAGGAGCCTACGATGGAAGGCGGGGAACTTGAGAAATTCCTCCCACAGCAAGAGCGACAGGACCCAGAATGCCGGAAGGTCGAGCCAGATCACCGCGAGCACCGTGGCCGGGACGCGGAACAGCCATTGCGCCCAGACGAAGATGTGCATGACATAGATCGTGTCGCCGCTGGCCCGCAGGGTGTTGCCGCAGATCGCGTTCGAGCCCTTCGGGAAGGGCAGGACCAGCAGGACGGGGAGGAAGCCCAGGAGGACGGCGCGGGTCTCGGTGTTCAGATCGGCGTAGAGCATGCCGGCGGACAGACAGACCGCGAACAGGAGCGCCGCGACGATCCCCGAGGCGACCAGCGCGCCGCGCCAGGCGCTGAGCAGGAAGCGGTCGAGCACGGGCTCGGGCCGCTTCTGCCCGAGCAGCTGTGCGACGATGATCCCGGTCGCCTGCGCCCATTGCATCCCGACCGTGCCGGTCACCATGATCCAGGGCGCGATCAGCGTCATCGCGGCAAACTCGTTGAGGCTCAGCCTGGCATAGATCAGCGTGCAGACCTGGGTGGCGAAGGTGGCGCTGAAGAAGGTCGCGGCGATCGGGAGGGCAAAGCCGAGATGGCGGCGCAGCGTTGCCGGGAAACTCCCCTGACGCCACCCTTCGTCGCGCAGGATCTGTCCGTCGCGGCGGAGGAAACGGCGCACCAGGAACGCGACTTGCACCGCGATCGCTATGGCGCTGCCCATCGCCGCGCCGGTGACGCCGAAGGCCGGAAGGCCCAGGTATCCGTGGATCAGTACGATGCTGGTCGCGACGTTGACCGGCAGGGACAGGCAGAAGCTGTAGAGCGGAATCCGGGTCGCGCCGCAGCCGTTGAAATAGCTCGACAGGGTCTGGCCGATCGCCTCTCCCAGGATCACCAGAGCGAAGACCGCGAGGTAGTCCCGCGCGAGGGCGCCAACCTCCGCGCTCGGCGCCATGGCGTCGAGCAGCGGGCCGCCGAACAGCGCGATCGCAATGAGGCCGATCACGCCGACCGCCAGGTTGATGGCGAGACCCGCGGCCAGCGCCGATTTCAGAAACACCGTCTCGCCGGTTCCGTAGGCCTGCGCCGTCCGGATCTGCATCGCGTTCGAGAAGGCGAGGATGCCGCCGAGAACGAACCCCGCGATGGCCGCGGCGAGCCCCATGGCCGCGAGCGAGGTCTCCCCCAGCGCCGAGACGAGATAGGTGTCGATCACCACCGTGCCATGCAGGATGATCGCCTTCAGCGTCATCGGCCACGCGAAAGCGAGCACGTTGCGCCATGTCGGGCCGGACGGGCCAGCGCCTTGGATCAGAACGGGTGTCACGGACATCGGAGCGAGGCTTTCAGGGGCGCAGCGCAACAGGCGCCCGGGCGATCACCGGACGCGCACCCGCGGCGAGCGTGGAAGAAAGGGTTGGTCTGGGGGCGTCAGACCGCCGAGGTTTCGAAGTAGTGGGCGCTGTTCTCCGAGATGCTCTCGATCGTCCTGTCGAGCCGGGACAGGTGCAGCATGCCGACCTCGATGGCCCGCTCGGCGTCATGCGCCTTCACGGCCTCGGCGATCCCGCGATGGTCGTCCACCAGTTCCGGCATGCGGTCCTCCTTGGAGAGGCCCAGCATGCAGAGGCGGTCGACCTTCGCCTTTTCCGTCATGATGATGTCGAACGCGAAGTCGATCCCGGCGATCTCGCAAAGCGTCTTGTGGAACTCGTAGTCCAGAGTGCCGAAGCCCTCGACGTCCTTGTCGACCATCGCCCGTCCCTGCTGTGCCAGCGACTCGTCCAATCTCTCCGCGCCGGCGGCATCGCAATTGGCGGCGGCAAGGCGCAGCACCTCCCGTTCGACTGCCGCCCGAACAAAGCGCGACTTGACGATCTCCTTCATCGAGAAGCGCTTCACCTCGGTGGCGCGCTGGGGCCGGATCAGCAGCAGGTCCAGATTTGCGAGCCGGCTGAACGCGTCGCGGACCGGTTGCCGCGAGACGCCGAAGCGGGCCGCGATGTCTGCCTCCGAGATCTTGTCGCCCGGGCGCAGTCGGAGTTTCAGGATCTCCTCGTGCAGAAAATCGAAAATGTCGTCTACGGCTGTCCGTCGTTCGCCGAGTTGCGTTACCTGGTCCATCGCGTCGTCTCCACCTTGTCGTACCGTCCCACTGCCGGATTCAGCGCCTCTTCCGAGATCGCCTCACGGCAGTGGGCCCGTGGCTTGCCTGCATCCTGATCCCCGGCCTCGTGGTCCGGTTCGCCCTTCGATCTGCCCTCCGACCCGCTCTGGCCACGCCGTTTTGCGTGCTCGCATCGTGCGGTTTCGAGACGGGGAACGGACATTGGGGCATTCCCCGAACCCGGCCTTCGTCGTTAAATTTCCCCACTTTTCAGCGGTCTAAAGCAGCTCGACTCCTGTTTACCATGGTTGAGACTAGTATACCAGTCAAATTACTAGTATACCAGATGGAGAGGCGGTCGAATCGGCTGTCCCGACACCATCGCCGGCGGGAGACGGCGCATCAGGGGGAGGAGCCATGGCTGGCGTACATCTCAGCGGAATCGTGAAAGCGTACGGGGCGCTCCAGGTGGTCCACGGGATCGACCTGGAGGTTCAGGAAAAGGAATTCGTCGTACTGGTCGGCCCATCCGGCTGCGGCAAGTCGACGACGTTGCGCATGATCGCCGGCCTCGAAGAGATCTCGGACGGCGATCTCAAGATCGACGGGAAGCTCGTGAACCGCGTTGCACCCAAGGATCGCGACGTGGCGATGGTGTTCCAGAACTACGCGCTCTATCCGCACCTGAACGTGGCCGACAACATCGCCTTCGGACTGCGGATCCGCAAGGAGAGCAAGGAGAAGATCGCCTCCTCCGTGGAAGAGGTCGGCGGCATCCTCGGCCTGACGCCATACCTCGAGCGCCGCCCGGCCGACCTGTCCGGCGGTCAGCGTCAGCGGGTCGCCATGGGGCGGGCAATCGTCCGCCGCCCCAAGGTTTTCCTCTTCGACGAGCCGCTCTCGAACCTCGACGCCAAGCTGCGCACCCAGATGCGCGCCGAGATCAAGCGCCTGCACAAGCGGCTGGGCGCGACCTCCATCTATGTGACCCACGATCAGGTCGAGGCGATGACGCTGGCGGACCGGATCGTCGTCATGCATGACGGCCGGATCGAGCAGATCGGCTCCCCGATGGAGTTGTTCCTGAACCCGACCAATACGTTTGTGGCAGGCTTCCTCGGATCGCCCCCGATGAACATGGTCAAGGCCCGGATCGTGGCGGGCGACCAGGGCCCGGTGGCCGAATTCGACGGTCAGCGCGTTCAGCTTCAGCAGATTCCGACGCTGACCATCGCGGTGGGGCAAGAGGTCATCCTCGGCATCCGGCCCGAATTCGTCTCGGTCTCGGACCAGACCGATCCGAACCTGATCAAGCTCGATGTGGATCTGGTGGAGACGCTGGGATCCGAGGCTCTGATCCATGCCAGCCTGCAGGGCGATCCCTTTGTCATCCGCACCGATACCGTCGGCCAGATGCATATCCTCGACGGCATCAAGGGTTTCACCATCGAACCTCACCTCGTGAAGGTGTTCGACGCCAAAACCGGTGATGCGCTGCCCGGTCAGGTGCTGGAGCAATGACCAACGATCCCAACTTCACCTCGGCTGCCGGGCCGTCGACCGAAGAGTTGATCTTCGACGCCACAGAAGCCCAGCGCCGCCGCCAACCCAGCCGCATCGAGCGGGTCGGCGACCACCTCAGGCGGGAATGGCAGCTCTACGTCATGCTGATCCCGACGATCCTGTGGCTTGCCATCTTCCTCTACAAGCCGATGTACGGGTTGCAGATCGCGTTCAAGGATTACTCGGTCTTCCGCGGCGTCGCAGGAAGCCCTTGGATCGGGTTGGAACATTTCCAGACGCTGTTCGGCAACGACCAGTTCCTGCGCGCCCTGAAGAACACGATCATCATCAGTTTCTACGGCCTGATCTTCGGCTTTCCCATGCCGATCCTGCTGGCCCTGATGTTCAACGAGATCCTCAGGCAGACCTTCAAGAAGACGGCGCAGACCATCGTCTACCTGCCCCACTTCGTCTCGTCGGTGATCATCGCGGGCATCGTCATCACCGCCTTCAGCCCGTCGGCGGGGATCGTCAACACCATGCTCGGGTGGTTCGGGATAGAGCCCATCTACTTCCTGACCAAGCCGGAATGGTTCCGACCGATCTTTGTCGGCACCGGCATCTGGCAGGAGGCGGGGTTCCAGTCGATCGTCTATCTGGCGGCCATCGCGGGGGTCTCTCCGACGCTCTACGAATCCGCGGTCGTCGACGGCGCCAGCCGCTGGCAGATGATGTGGAAGATCACCCTGCCGTCGATCCTTCCGACCATCATCATCATGCTCATCATCCGGATCGGCAACATGCTGGAGGTCTCCTTCGAGATGATCATCCTGCTCTACCAGCCGGCCACGTACGAGACCGCCGACGTCGTCAACACCTTCATCTATCGCCAGGGCATCCAGGGCGGCCAGTACGACCTCGCCGCGGCAGCGGGCCTGTTCAACGCGGTGGTAGCCTTCGTGCTGGTGATGACCGCCAACGCAATCTCCAAGCGCTACTCGCGCACATCGCTGTGGTGAGGGAGACCGGGCCATGACCAACATGAATCTCTATTCCCGCGGCGACAAGATGTTCGTCATCCTGAACATGGTCCTGATCGGCCTGTTCACCCTCTCGACGCTCTACCCGTTCATCTACATCGCCTCGCTGTCGATGAGCACAGGGTTCGAAGCCCGCGCCGGCAATGTGGTCCTGACCCCGGTCGGGTTCACCCTGGAAGCCTACAAGCAGGTGCTGAGCGAGCCGCTGTTCTGGTCGTCGTACATGAACACCTTCATCTACACGATCGGCGGCACGCTGATGAGCCTCGCGTTCATCATCCCCGGCGCCTACGCCCTGTCGAAGCCCCAGCTCTACGGGCGGCGGTTCTGGAACCTCGTCGTGGCCTTCACCATGTGGTTCAACGCCGGCCTCATCCCGTTCTTCCTGAACATGCGCGATCTGGGCCTGCTGGACAGCTACTTCGGCATCATCATCGGCTTCGCGGTCAACGGCTTCAACATCATCCTGCTGCGCAACTTCTTCGAGGGCATTCCGAAGAGCTTCGAAGAGGCGGCCCGGATGGACGGCGCCAACGAATTCCAGGTGCTCTGGAAGGTCTACATGCCGCTGTCGAAGCCGGCGATTGCCACGGTGGCCCTGTTCTGCATCGTGTCGCGCTGGAACGGCTTCTTCTGGGCCATGGTGCTCCTGCAGGATGAAGAGAAGATCCCGCTGCAGGTCTACCTGCGCAAGGTCATCGAGGAGCTGTCCGACGACGAGGAGTTCGCCACCAGCTTGCTGACCGCGGCCTACTCGGTCGAGACGGTCACCGCCGCGATCATCGTCTGCTCGATCATCCCGATCCTGCTCATCTACCCCTTCCTCCAGAAGTACTTCAGCAAGGGCATCCTGCTGGGAGGAGTGAAGGAATGAGCGACGCTCGACGTCTCCATCAGCCCCTCATTCGATCGTTTCGCAAAAGGGAGGACACCATGCGAACCTTGAAACTGGCAGCCGCGGCAATCCTCGGAACCACCGCACTGACAACCCCGGTCTTTGCACAGAACATCGAACTGCCGATCGTCGACGATCCGCTGGAACTGACCATTCACATGCATTGGGCGCGGGCCCAGGGCTACGGCCCCGGCGGCGACACCTCCAAGATCTACCCGGTCGAGGAAGTGGCGCGGGAAAAGACCAACATCCACCTCGTCGACCAAACCTCGGGCCGCAACACGACCGAACAGAGCGAGGCGATGAACCTGCTTCTGGCCGCCGGCAACCTGCCCGACATCGTCGGCGGCGCAAACATCCGGCAACCGGTGAACGAGTACGGCCCCCAGGGTGCCTTCGTGCCGCTGAACGAGCTCGTCGACGAGCACGCGCCGAACATCAAGGCGTGGTTCGACGAACACCCGGACATCTGGGACGCCATCGCGGCCTATGACGGCAACGTCTATTACATCCCCTACCTGCCCGACGGCAAATATGCCCGGGCCTGGTATGTCCGCCAGGACTGGCTGGACGCGCTGGGTCTGGAGCGTCCCGACACCGTCGATGAGCTCTACGACGTGCTGGTGGCCTTCCGCGATCAGGATCCAAACGGCAACGGCCAGAAGGACGAGATCCCCTTCTTCGTGCGCGACTGGGAAGAGGTGCTGCGCCTGCTGAACCTGTGGGACGCGCGCTCGACCGGGGCGGATGTCTACCACCAGTTCTACCTCAAGGACGGCAGAGTGGTGCATCCCTACGCGCAGGAAGCCTATCGCGATGGGCTGGCCAACATCGCGCAATGGTATGAAGAGGGCCTGATCGACGCCGAGCTCTTCACCCGCGGTTCCTCGGCGCGCGACTACCTGCTGGGCGAGAACCTGGGCGGCATGACGCATGACTGGTTCGCCTCCACCTCGGGCTACAACGTGGCGCTGGCGGACAAGATCGAGGGCTTCAACTTCGTGCCCTTCCTGCCGCCGAAATCGGTGAGCGGTCAGCGCATCGAGGAAAACCGCCGCATCCCGATGAAGCCGGACGGCTGGGCGATCAGTTACACCAACGAGCACCCGGTCGAGACCATCAAGTATTTCGACTTCTGGTTCTCCGAGGAAGGCGCGCTGCTGGCGAATTTCGGCGTCGAGGGCAAGACCTGGGACATGGTCGACGGAGAGCCGATCTACAAATCGGCGGTGCTGGACTCGGGGCAGCCGGTCAACAGCCAGATGTACCTCGAAGGGGCGCAGATCTATCGCGGCTACCCGCAGGATTACCGCTACGAATGGCAGTGGACCCGCGACGCGGCGCGCGAGGGCATCGAGCTCTACGACACCGAGGATCTCCTGGTCGAGCAGTTCCTCGGCGTGGCCTTCAACGAGGAGGAGCAGGCCGTCTACGACCGCTACTACCCCTCGATCCAGACTTACATGCTGGAGCGTCAGCAGGCCTGGATCCTCGGCACGGGCGACGTCAAGGAGGACTGGGACGGCTACATGTCGGCGCTGAACAAGATGGGCTACCAGGACGTCCTCGAGGTCATGAACTCGGCCTACGAGCGTCAGTACGGCGGCTGATCCCCCCGATCCTTCCCCACGGTCATCGCGTGCGGCCGATCAGCGGCCGCACCACCCCCCTTTACCCAGAAGAAAGTCCTCAGTGATGCGCGTCGCCGTTGTCCTTCCCAAGCTCGACGAACCCAGAACCGGACGGTTGACGATCCAGTACGCACCCGACGGCGAAACCGAGATCGTCGAGAACCCGCCGCGGTTCACCTGGCTTCCGGTGATCGAGGATGAGGCCGAATATGTGCTGCGCATCTCTGCCGATCCCGAGTTCAAGGCCGGGAACACGCAGGTCTTTGCCAACATCCCCTGGAACTTCTTCACCCCCGACGTGGCGCTGGCTCCGGGGACCTATCACTGGACCTACGCTGTCTGCGATGCGGCCGGGAAACCCGCGTCGAGCTGGAGCAGCACCCGCAGCTTCACGATCACCGAAGGCCTGCCGCAATCGCCCCTGCCCTCTCGCGACGCGCGGTTCCGCAACTCCCCCGCCAGCCATCCGCGGCTTTGGTTGACGCAATCCCGGCTGGCGGAGTTCAGAGACGCGGTAAAGGCCGATCCAAGCCATTGCACCTGGTCCACCTTCTACGAAAAATCCGTCCTGCCCTGGATGGACCGCGAGGTCATGACAGAGCCCGCGGGCTATCCCGGCCACCAGCGCACCGCGCCGGTCTGGCGGCAGACTTACATCGACCTGCAAGAGGCCATGTATGCCATCCGCCACCTCGCCATCGGCGGTCAGGTTACGCAGGATCAGGCAATGCTGGACCGGGCCAAGGCGTGGCTGCTGGAGGCGGCAAGCTGGGACCCGATGGGGGTCACCTCGCGCGCCTATACGGACGAATGGGCTTACCGGGTCACCAATGCGCTCGCCTGGGGGTACGACTGGCTCCACGACCAGCTGGACGAGGACGAGCGCGAGCGGGTGCGCAGTGCCCTCCTGACGCGCACCCGCGACATCGCGGAACACGCGATGCTCAACGCCAAGATCCACCTCTTTCCGTATGACAGCCACGCGGTGCGTTCGGTCTCGCTGACGCTGATCCCCGCCTGCATCGCGCTGCTCGGCGACGACGCGGACGACGAGGCGCGCGACTGGCTGAACTACTGCATCGAGTTCCTCGCCACGGTCTATTCGCCGTGGGGCGACAGCGATGGCGGCTGGGCCGAAGGCACCAATTACTGGATGATGGGCATGGCCTATCTCATCGAGGCGGCGAACCGGCTGAAGAGCTTCACCGGCATCGATCTCTACGAGCGGCCCTTCTTCCGCAATACCGGGGACTTTCCGCTCTTCTGCAAGGCGCCCAACACCCGCCGCGCCACCTTCGGCGACGACAGCACGCAAGGTGATCTGCCCTGCATCAAGACCGGCATCAATCTGCGCCAATACGCGGGCGTCACGGGCAACGGTGCGTACCAGTGGTACCACGAGGCGCTGATGCGCCTGAATCCGGGCACCGAAGGCGCGTTCTACAACTGGGGCTGGTGGGACACCCATTTCGACGAGCTGACCTACCTGACCGATTTCCCGCTGGTCGAAGCGTCGGACCCGCCGTCGGGCATGCGCCATTTCCGGGGCATCGGGTGGGTCGGCATCCAGCACGACATGGCCGACCCCGAAAAGCATATCCAGTTCGTGTTCAAATCCTCCCGCTTCGGGTCGATAAGCCACAGCCACGGCGACCAGAACGCCTTCTGCCTGGCCGCCTTCGGCGAGGATCTCGCGATCCAGTCGGGGCATTACGTGGCCTTCAATTCGACCATGCACCGGCTCTGGCGGCGCCAGACCCGGTCGAAGAACGCCATCCTAATCAACGGCAAGGGCCAGTACGCCGACAAGGACAAGGCCAAGGCGATGGCCGCGACCGGGCGCATCCTCGCGGCCGAAGAACGCGACGATCACACCTACATCAAGGGCGACGCGACCGCCGCCTACCAGAGCCTCTCGCCCGAGGTGACGCTGGTCGAGCGCGAGGTCTATTTCGTCCGCAACAGCTACTTCGTGATCGTCGACAGCGTCGACGCCGACAGCCCGGTGACGATCGACTGGCTGCTGCATGCCAACCAGCCCTACGACCTTGGCCGGACCTCGTTCCGCAACACCGGCGAACGGGCGGGTTTCTACGGACAGGTCGTCTGGTCCGAGGCGGGCAAGCCCGAGATCACGCAGGAAACCGGGTTTCCCGACGTGGACCCCGCGGAATACGAGGGGCTCCCAGTCTCCACCTGCCTGCAGGCGCGCTACCCCGCCGCCACGCGCCACCGCATCGCTACGCTGCTGGTGCCCTACCGCCTGGCCGAGCCCAAGCGCATTTTCCACTTCCTCGACGACCAGGGCTACGACGCCGACCTCTACTTCACCGATGCCGACGAGAACACGTTTCGGGTGGTGATGAAGAAGCTGGCCAAGACCTGACACGCCTACGCGGAGACACGCACATGCCCGTAAAGAACTACTTCCCGGCCAGCGAGAACGCCCGGTTCGACGCCGGCGGCGGCCTCAGCCGCAAGGTCGGCGCCTGGAACGAGAACGCCATGGTCGTCGAGGTGCATTTCGAGACCGGCACGGTGGCCCCGCGCCACCACCACCCGCATGAGCAGATCACCTACGTGATCTCGGGCAAGTTCGAGTTCACCGTCGGCGACGACACCTACGTCGTCGGAGCCGGGGACTCGCTCTACAAGCAGCCCGACATCGAACACGGCGCGACCTGCCTGGAGGCAGGGACCCTCCTCGATATCTTCACGCCGCACCGCGAAGATTTCCTCTGATCCAGCACATCACGACACAGACGAATGGGAGAGCACGACATGACCAAACCTGTCATCGGCTTCATCGGTCTCGGCCTCATGGGCGGCAACATGGTGGAGAACCTCCAGAAGAAAGGCTTCGAACTGGTCGTCATGGACCTCAACAAGGACGCGGTGAACGCGGTCCTCGCCCGTGGCAACGCCAAAGAGGCCGGATCGCCCAGGGAACTCGCCGAGGCGAGCGACATCGTGATGCTGTGTCTCACCACATCCGAGGTGGTCGAACGGGTCGTCTATGGTGACAACGGCATCTTGGCCGGCATCCGGGACGGCGCCGTTCTGATCGATTTCGGCACCTCGATACCGGCCTCTACCCGCAAGATCGGCGCCGATCTGGCCAGGAAAGGCGCGGGCATGGTCGATGCGCCGCTGGGCCGCACACCGGCCCATGCCAAGGACGGGCTGCTGAACATCATGGCCGCCGGAGACAAGGCCACCTTCGACAAGGTCAAGCCGGTGCTCGACGAGCAGGGCGAAAACGTCTTCTACCTGGGCGCGCTTGGCGCGGGCCATACCACCAAGCTGATCAACAACTTCATGGGCATGACCACGGTCTGCACGATGAGCCAGGCCTTCGCTGTCGCGGCCCGCGCCGGCGTCGACCGCCAGCAGCTCTACGAGATCATGTCGACCGGGCCGTCGAATTCGCCCTTCATGGGCTTCTGCAAGAACTACGCCGTCGACGGTGTCAGCGACCTCGGGTTCTCGATCAACAACGCCAACAAGGATCTCGGCTATTTCCTCAAGATGGCCGAGGATCTTGGCACCCGGGCCGAGATTGCCGAAGGCACGTCGCACAACCTTCAGGCCGCCGTGGAGGCCGGTCTGGGCGACGGCAACGTGCCGGAAATCTTCGACTATTTCCTGAACCTGGAGATCGACGGCAAAGGCGCCGAAGCGCGCAAGACGATGGCAGCAACCTGATGAGACTGAGAAACAAGACAGCCATCGTGACCGGCGGCGGGCGGGATATCGGTCGGGCCTGCGCGATCAAGCTGGCCTCCGAGGGCGCCAATGTGGCCATCAACTATTTCTCCAGCAGCGCAGGCGCTGAAGCCACCGTGGCTGAGATAGAGGGGCTGGGCGGCAAGGCCATCGCCGTTCAAGGCGATCTGAACGATCCCGCAGATGTCGAAACGCTTGTATCCCGAGCGGTCGATGCCTTCGGGCGCGTCGATATCCTCGTCAACAATGCAGGCGGCCTGATCGCCCGCAAGTCCATTGCCGAGATGCCGCTCGAGCACTGGCGGGCCGTCATGGACGTCAACCTCACCAGCACCTTCCTCATGATCAAGGCATGCCTGTCGCACATGACGGCCGGCACCATCGTCAATATCGCCAGTCAGGCCGCGCGCGACGGCGGCGGGCCCGGCGCCGTGGCCTATGCCACGTCCAAGGGCGCGGTGATGACCATGACCCGCGGCCTCGCCAAGGAACTGGGCCCGGCGATCCGCGTGAACGCTCTCTGTCCCGGGATGATCGACACCGATTTCCACAACATCCACACCGCGGACGCCGCGCGGCGCGGCTACGAGGCTGCGGCCCCGGTGAAACGCCAGGGCCTGCCCGAGGACATCGCGAACCTCGTGCTGTTCCTGGCCAGCGACGACTCGGCCTTCATCACCGGGGCCAATGTCGACATCAACGGCGGCGTGCTCTTCAGCTGAGCGCCCCGCCACCCCGCAATCCCGCCGCCGCCATCGCCACGCCCTCGGGCGCACAGGAGACCTGCATGCTGAAAGTCCTCATTGCCGGAACCGGCTTTGCCGGCCAGGGACACGCCGATGCCTTCCGCGCGGCGGGGGCCCAAGTGGTGGGCATGGTCGGGCGCACGCCCGAGATTGTCCGCGACGTCGCCGCGAAGAAGGGCATTCCCCATGCCGGAACCGACTGGCAGGAGGCGCTGACCCTGTGCCGCCCGGATATCGTGTCGATCGCGACGCCGGGCGGCGCGCATTACGATCCCATCCGGCAGGCCATCGCAGCGGGCTGTCACGTCTTTGTCGACAAGCCGATGACCGAAAGCGGCGCGACGGCGGCCGCCCTGCGTGACCTCGCACAGGCGAAAGGCGTGAAGACCGCCTATGCGGCCAGCTTTCGCTATACCCCGTCGGTCCTGCATGCCCGGCGGCTGGTCGCCGAGGGCGCCATCGGGGCGCCGACCGAGGTCGAGTGCATCTCGCATTTCAACCTCGAACGCGGCATTCCGTTCGGCTGGTCGCACCGGGCGGAACAGGGCGGCGGGCGGCTCAACAACAACTTCACGCACACGCTGTCCATCGTGTGCTCGGTGATCGGCGACGACATCCTCCGGGTCGCCGGAGAGGTGCGCGACGATCTCGGCCGCGCGCCCATCGTCGAGGGCGTGCATGATTTCACCAAACGGCGCGACTTCATCCCCAAGGACCTGTCCGATCCCGCGCTGACATGGGGCGACAGCAACGTCGAATGGTCCTACACGGCGCTCGCGCAGATCGGGAGCCCTTACGCCGATCGCCCGGTCTCGGCGCTGTTTCGCCATGGCGCGCTGGTGCCCCGCTTTCGCGAGGATCACATCGTCTTCTACGGCACGAAAGGCGCGCTCTACCTCGAAGGCCATTACGGCAGCGGGCCGCTCCACCTGTGGGACGGGGCGTGGCGGCAACCGCCGCTGCCGCAGGATATCGCGGAGGCGGTGCCGGATGTCGCCGGCGAGACGGAACAGTGCTGGCATCACCTCGTGCGGGAGTTCCTGCGCGACATAAGCGGTGAGGCGGTGGAGCCCTATCCGACCTTCCGCGAAGGCAGCCAGTACCAGCACATCATCGACCTGATCCGGCGGAACGGCAGCTGGACGGAGTTGGACGGATCGACCGAACTTAGGGCGGCCCGGCCATGAAGATCACCGATGCCAAGGTGTTCGTCGGCGGCCCCGGCAAGAACTACGTCACGCTCAAGATCCTGACCGACCAGGGCGTCTACGGGCTGGGCGACGCCACGCTGAACAACCGCGAAACCCTGCCCGCCGCCTACCTGCGCGACTACATCGTCCCGAACCTGATCGGCATGGACCCGCGCAACAGCGAGGACATCTGGCAGTTTCTCTATCGCGGCGCCTATTTCCGGCGCGGCCCAGTCGCGATGGCCGCGTGTGGCGCCGTCGATATGGCGCTCTGGGACATCAAGGGCAAGCTGGCGGGCCTGCCGGTCTACCAGCTTCTCGGCGGCAAGAGCCGCGACGGTGCGCTGGTCTATGCTCACGCCACCGGGACCGACCTGCCGGACCTGATGGAGGCGATCACGCATTACGTGGACCAGGGCTACAAGGCCGTGCGCGTGCAGTGCGGCATCCCCGGCATGCCCTCGGCCAGCTACGCGGTTCCCGAGACCCGCGGCGAGGGCAAGCACTACATCTCCGATTTCTCCGGCATCCGGCCCAAGATCGAGACCTGGGATACCGGGCGCTACATGCGCTACATGCCCGGCGCGCTGATGGAGATCCGCGACCGTTTCGGCCCCGACCTGCACATCCTGCACGACGTCCACCACAGGCTCTTGCCGCGCGAGGCGGCGGAGTTCGCCAAGGCCGTCGAGCCGGTCGGCCTCTACTGGCTCGAGGATCCGACACCGGCCGAAGACCAGGAGGCGCTGCGGCTCATCCGTCAGCACGCCACCACGCCCATCGCGATCGGCGAGGTGTTCAACTCGATCTGGGAGTGCAACCGGCTGATCGAGACCGAGATGATCGACTTCATCCGCGTCGCCGTCACCTATGCCGGCGGCATCACCCATGTCCGGCGCATCGTCGATCTGGCCGGTCTGCACCACGTGCGCACCGGGTTTCACGGCGCCCCGAGCCATTCCCCGATCAGCATGGCGGCGCAGGCGCACCTGAACGCCTGGGCGCCGAACTTCGGAATCCAGGAATACCTCGTCCTCGGCACGCCCGAATGCGACGCGCTGTTTCCCTCGGAGCACCGGATGGAGCACGGAATGATGCATGTCAGTGATGCACCGGGCCTCGGCGTCGACTTCGACGAGGCTGAGGCCGCGCGCTACGAGTACACGCCCGGCAGCCACCCGGTCGTCCGGCTCACGGATGGCACGATGTGGAACTACTGACCCCCAGCCGGCTGGGGCTCCGCGTTCTTGCCAGCGGCGAGTGCATGGCCGAACGCGCGCCGCTCTAGGCACCGGGGGACTATCGCCCGGGGGTTCGCCGGGGATACGTCCAACACCGCCTGGTATCTGGCCCGCCTGCGGCCCGACGCGGCCGTCTCCCATGGCACCGCTGTCGGCACCGACAAGCTGTCGCGCGAGAGGCCCGCGCCCTTCGCGGCGGCCGGCATCGACGATGTCCATGTGCGCACACTGCCGGGTCGGACCGTGGGGCTCTATCTCATCGCCCTCGATCGGGGGGAGCGCAGTTTCTCCTACTGGCGGGGGCAATCCGCCGCCCGGCACCTGGGCGACGACCGGCAGGCGCGGGCGCGGGCGATCGATACCGCCGATCTGGTCTACTTCCCGCGGATCACTCTGGCCCTCTCCCCCGAAACGCCCGCGGCGTCGGGCGCGCATTTGGCATGCGGCCCCACGGTCGGGGTCGAGACGTCCACCCGGCCGCCGTGGCGCAGCGCATCCCAGGACTCCTGCTGCGACAGGAAGACCCGCCCGGTGAGCGCGTCTAGGAAATGGCTGCGGCGCAGGCGGTCCATCACCGGGCCCTTCACCTCGCTCAGATGCAGGCGGATGCCGGCCTCGTGGAGCCGCGCATTGATCGCCTCCAGCGAATGCAGCGCCGAGAGGTCGATCTCGTTGACCGCGGAGAATTGCAGCACCACTTCGCGGAGTTCGGGCCGGTCGGCGATGTATTCGGAGAGCCGGTCCTCGAGGAACCGGGCATTGGGGAAGTAGAGGCTTTCATCCATCCGCAGCATCAGCATGTGGGGCTGGGTCTCGACCCGGTGGCGCAGCACGTTGCGGAAATGCTCGGTGCCGGGCACCCGGCCCACCACGGCGATATGCGGCCGCGAGGTCTTGTAGAGATGCAAAAGGATCGAGGTCGCCACGCCGGCGGCCACGCCGGCCTCGACGCCGATCAGGAGGGTGAGCAGGATGGTGAGGCTGACCGCGGCGAAATCGGTGCGCGAGATCCACCAGGCATGGCGCAGCACCGTGAGATCGACGAGGCTCAGCACCGCGACGATGATGGTCGCCGCCAGCGTGGCGGTGGGCAGGAAATAGAGCAGCGGCGTGAGGAACAAAGCCGCCAGCGCCAGCCCCACCGCGGTGAAGGCGCCCGCCGCCTGGGTCTCGGCCCCGGCATCGTGGTTGACCACCGAGCGCGCGAAGCCGCCGGTGACCGGGAAGCCCCCGGTGAAGGCGGCGCCGAGATTGGCGGTGCCGAGGCCGATCAGCTCCTGGTCGGGGTCGATGCGCTGGCGCTTCTTGGCGGCCAGCGTCTGCGCCACCGAGATCGACTCGACGAAGCCGATGATCGAGATCAGGAAGGCCGGCAGGGCCAGCGCGCCCAAGGTGGCGGGCGAGAGATCCGGCAGGGTCAGGGGCGGCAGCTGGCCCGGCACGGCGCCCACGATGGCCACGCCCCGGGCCTCCAGGTCGAGGGCCGAGACCGCCAGCGTCGTCACCACCACGGCGAGGATCGGCCCGGCCTTGGCGCCGGCATCGGCGGCGCGCTCCCCGAGCCCGATCCGGCGCAGGGCCGGTTTCATCCCACGCCGCACCCAGAACAGGAAGGCCAGCGCGGCGACGCCGATCACGACGGTGACGAGGTGGATGTCGCCCAGCCCCTCGTAGAGATTCGCGCCGATCTCGATCAGGTCGTGCCCGCCGCCCTCGATGCCGAGGATGTGGCGCAGCTGGCTGGCCGCGATCAGGATGCCGGAGGCGGCGATGAAGCCCGCGATCACCGGGTGCGACAGGAAATTGGCGAGAAAGCCGAGCTTCAGCAGGCCGAGCGCCAGCAGCATCGCCCCCGACAGGAGCGCCAGCGACAGCGCCGCGGTGACCGGGTCGATGCCCGCGCCGCCGAGCTTGCCGATCGCCGCCGCGGTCATCAGCGACAGCACCGCCACCGGCCCGACCGCGAGGCTGCGGCTGGTGCCGAAGGCGGCGTAGAGGATGATCGGCAGGATCGAGGCGTAGATCCCCGCCTCGGGCGGCAGGCCCGCCAGCATCGCGTAGGCCAGCGATTGCGGCACCAGCATGATCGTCACGATCCCCGCGGCGAGCAGGTCGCCGGAGAGGCAGGCGCGGTTGTAGCGCCGGCCCCAGTCGAGGATCGGGAGATAGCGCTTCAGCATGACGGACCCCCTGCCCGGTGCGGATCAGGAGACCGGCAGCCCGGCCTCCGTCCAGCCCTTCAGACCGCCCTCGATCACGCTGGCGCGGTAGCCCATGCGGGTCAGGGTGTGGGCGGCCATGGCGGCCCGGGCACCGGAGGCGCAGAGCACGTGCACCCTGGCCTTGTCGCGGATCCCGGCGAGCCGCGCCTCGGTCGCCCCGCTGTCGGGATCGGCCTTGGCCTCCAGCACGCCGCGCGGCACGTGCAGCGCCCCGTCGATCCGGCCGTCGCTGTCCAGCTCGCCGGGTTCGCGGACATCGAGGATCAAATCGCCCGACGCTTGCGCCTTCTGCGCCTCTTCCGGGGTGACCGAGGTGATGTTGGCCTTCGCATCGGCCACCAGGTCCTTCACGCTCATCGGCATCGCAACGCTCCTTTCAGAGTTCTAGGGGGGTCTCGGAGGTCTCGGGGGCTCTCACAGGTCCTTGTCGATCGGGATCTTCAGGTAGGAATGGCCGTCGCTCTCGGGCTCCGGCAGGCGCCCGCCGCGCAGGTTGATCTGCAGCGCGGCGAGCATCCGGTCCGGCAGCGGCAGGGTGGCATCGCGCGCGTCGCGCAGCTTGATGAAATCCTCCTTGCGGGTGCCTTCCTTGACATGCGGGTTGCGCGTCTTGTGCTCGGCCACGGTGGCTTCCCAGGCCGGCTCCTTGCGCTCCTTGGTGCCGTAATCGTGGCCCACGAAGAGACGGGTGTTGTCGGGCAGCGCGAGGATCTCCTGAATCGAGTCCCACAATTCCCCGGTGGTGCCGCCCGGGAAATCGGCCCGCGAGGTGCCGACATCCACATGCATGAACGTGTCGTGCACGAAGGCCGCATCGCCGCAGATATAGGAGATCGAGCCCAGCGTATGCCCGGGCGACAGCATGACCCGCATGTCGAGCTCGCCGAGCTTGAAGGTCTCGCCGGCCTTGAACAGACGGTCGAAATCCTTCTCCGGATCGAAGGCATCGGGCATGTTGTAGATGCCGCGCCAGATCTCGGCGATCTCGGGCACCATGCCGCCGATCGCGTTGGGCGCCCCGGTGCGCGCCTTCAGTCGAGCCGAGGCCATGACGTGGTCGGCATGGGGGTGGGTGTCGAGCACCCATGCGACCTCGAGCCCCTGACCCTCGACGATGCTCATGACCTGGTCGATGCTCTCTTCGGAAGTCGTCGACTCGCCGGGATCGTAGTTCAGCACGACATCGATCAGCGCCGCCTTGCGGGTCGCCGGATCGGCGCAGATGTACTGGATGGACCCGGTATCCGGCTCGTAGATGCCCCAGACCTCGGGGCTGCCCGCTCCGGTGGAGGGCGAGAAGCGGACTTTCTTGTCGCCCTCACTGTAATCCTTGGCCATTTCAGGCTCCTTTCGCTTGCATCAGGGGTTTGGCCCCGCCCTGCCCGAGCCACAGCCCGATCAGCATGGCGGGCAAAAAGACGAGGGCGCCCGGGGCCAGCATCGGCTGCGCGGTCCAGGCCGGGCCGGGGCAGAAGCCGCCGATGCCCCAGCCCAGGCCGAAGATCGCCGCCCCGGTGAGCAGCTTGCCGTCGATCGCATTGTTGGTCGGCATGTCGAACGTTTCACCATAAACCGGCGCCGGACGCTTCCAGGCCCAGCGATAGCCCAGGAAGGCGGTCAGCGAGGCGCCGCCCATGACGAAGGCGAGGCTCGGATCCCAGGTCCCGAACAGGTCGAGGAAATTCAGCACCTTGGCCGGGTTGGCCATGCCCGAGATGACGAGGCCGAGGCCGAAGACCAAGCCCGAGACGAATCCTGCAATGAGACGCATGGCGCTCTCCTCAGATCACGTGGCGCAGGACGAAGACCGCCAGCGCCGCCGTCGCCATGAAGGTCAGCACCGCCGCCAGCGAGCGTTTCGAGAGCCGCGCCAGCCCAGAGACGCCGTGCCCGGAGGTGCAGCCCGAGCCGATCGCGGTGCCGAGGCCCACCAGCAGGCCCGCCGCGACCATGCCGAACAGGTTGTCGGGCACGGTCTGCGGGGGCCGCTGCCCGGCAAAGGCCGCGTAGAGCAGCGGCGCCGCCAGCAGGCCGAGGATGAAGGTGATACGCCAGCCCCGGTCCCGGGGTCCGCCGGCCTGCGGCACCACCGCGCCGATCAGGCCCTTGGTGATCCCGGAAATCCCGGCGATCTTGCCCAGCAGGACCATCACCATCACCGAGCTGATGCCGATCAGGATGCCCCCGAAGAGCGAGGCCCATGGCGTGAAGGCGGTTGCGGTCTCGAGCTCCATGGGGCACCCCTTCCGGTTCAACTTCCCAAATCCGCGCAGGTGGGTTATATTCGCATCTCGTTTATTACGATAAGATAATATGACAATGCAAGACGCGTCCGAAGGGTTCCCGGAGCTCCGGGAGAAAGCCGAATACGTTGCCGAGCGGCTGGGGCTGATGGCCAATGCCAGCCGGCTGCTGATCCTCTGTGCGCTGGCGGAGGGCGAGACCTCGGTGGGCGAGCTGCAGCGCAAGGTCGGGATCAGCCAGTCCTCGCTCAGCCAGCACCTGGCGCGACTGCGCAACGCCGAGATGGTGGCGACGCGCCGCGAGGCCCAGACCATCTTCTACCGCCTGGCCGACGGCGAGGTCGAAACCATGATGGCGGCGCTTTACGACACGTTCTGCGCCGGGGCCGCCCGGCAGGGAGAAACGCCCGCCATCGCCGGGAGCGGCGCGCAGGACTAGCACCGCGCGGCCGGCAACCGGAAGGCCGCGGGGCTCCGCGGGCCACCGGCGGACCCCGCCCGGCAGCCCCGCGGATGCGGGGTCCGAACGGGCGCGGGCCGGGCCATCACTGCGGCGCCTGGATGCTCTTCAGGTAGGCCGCGAGGTCGGCGATGGCGCGGCTGGTCAGGATGCTCTGCCCGGTCCAGGTCCGGCCGAAGGCGGGCTCGGTGTCGAGCGCCGGGCCAAAGGCCGGCATGATGAGCCCGTGGGCGCGCACCAGGGCGCGGCCGTCGATCTTGCGCACCACCTCGAATTGCGGGAAGGCGCCGCCGTTGCGCGCGGCGAGCCCGGTGAGATCGGGCGGCCGCGCGACCAGAAGTTCGGCAAAGGGGCCGTCTCCGCGAGCGTCGCGGCCGTGGCACCCGCTGCACAATTCGGCGTAGAGCCGGCCGCCGGTCTCGACCGAGGGCGGCGTTTCCGGAGTCTCGGCCAGCGCCGCCGAGGCGGCGAAGACGAGGATCGACGCGATGGCGCGCATGGCTTCCTCCCTGATCGGGTTGTGCAGAAATCCGCGCGCACGGTCCCTGCCCGGCCGCCCGCTTCCGGGACGGCCGGCGCGCTCCGGCGCCGGGCGGCGTTTCGTGCGGCTCAGACCGCGACGTTGCGCGAGGCCTCGTCCGCGGCGTCTTCCGGCGCGGCCCCGTTCCCGGCCAGCATGTCGGCCAGCCGCGCGCCCTCGCGCTGGTAATCGTCCAGCATCCGGCAGCCGTAGCGCAGCAGCTCGACCTGCGCGTCGAGCGCATTGGAGCAATGCAGGATGCGTTGCTGCGCCTCGGTCCCGGCCCGCGCCCGGCGGGCGGCGAAGTCCATCCATTCCGCGCCGAACGCGGTCCAGCGTTCCGCCATCAGTACCGCCGGCAGCAGATCGGGCGATGCCTGGCGCCACGGGGGCGCCGGCGTCGCGGTCTCCGCGCTGCTTTGGGTGTGATCCTCGGCCATCCCATGCCCTCCCCTGATTGGTGATACCGCGATCCTAGCGCATCGACGGCCGGATGCATTGACCGAGATCAAGTCAACCCCGGCGCGTGCGCCGGGCATGACGGCCCCCGCCCGCGCTTCGCGGCATCGCCGGGCGCCGCGCCGCGCGCGTCACTGCACCGCGCGGATCGCCGGATAGGCGGTGCGGAAGGCGGCATGGGCGTCCTCGAACGCCCCGATATGCGCCGGGTCGGGCACCACCGGCTCGGCCATGGCCGGCGGCCGGATGACCTCCTCGAGCGGCGCGCCGGTCGCGGCGATCCTCGCCAGCCGCGCCGCACCGATCGCCGCGCCGAACTCGCCGCCCTCGGGCGGGACCAGGGGCAGGCCGAACACGGTGGCGATCAGCTCCACCCAGTAGCGCGACCGGGCACCGCCGCCGATCACCGCGAGCCGTTCAAGCCGCGCGCCGGCGCCGCGCAGCGCCTCGAGCGAATCGCGCAGGCCGAAGGCCACGCCCTCGAACACCGCGCGGGTCAGGTCGTCGCGCGTGGTGTCGGTGCCGAGCCCGGTGAAGCTGCCGCGGATCGCGGAATCGTTGTGCGGCGTGCGCTCGCCCGAGAGATAGGGCAGGAACCGCACCCGGCCGGGCGCCTGCAGCGGCCCGTCGAGCGACGCGGCCAGGTCTCCCGGCCGCGCCCCGGTGATCCGCCCGAGCCAGTTCAGGCTGTCGGTGGCCGAGAGCATCACCCCCATCTGGTACCAGCGTCCCGGCACGGCGTGGCAGAAGGTGTGCAGCGCGGTCTCGGGCGCCGGGCGGTAGCCGTCGCGCGCCGCCAGCAGCACGCCCGAGGTGCCGAGCGACACGAAGCCCTGGCCCTCGTCGAGCGCGCCGATGCCGCAGGCCGCGGCGGCGTTGTCGCCGGCGCCTCCGGCCACCACCGGCGCGCGGTCGAGCCCCCATCGCCGCACCAGATCGGCGCGCAGGGTGCCGGCCGGCTCCGAGCCCTCGACCAGCCGCGGCATCTGCGCGCGGCGCATGCCGCCGGCCTCCAGCAACGGCGCCGACCAGTCGCGCCGCGCGGTGTCGAGCCAGGCGGTGCCGGCGGCGTCCGACATGTCGGTGACGTGTTCGCCGGTCAGGTAGAGGTTCAGGTAGGCCGCGGGCAGCAGCACCCGCGCGGTGCGGGCGAAGATCTCGGGCTCATGGGCGCGGACCCAGAGCAGCTTGGGCGCGGTGAAGCCGGGAAACACGATGTTGCCGGAGCGTTCGCGCAGGTGCGGCAGGGCGTCGAGCCGCGCCGCCTCGGCATGGGCGCGGGTGTCGTTCCAGAGGATGCAGGGCCGCAGCACCCGGTCCTCCGCGTCGAGCAGCGTGGCGCCGTGCATGTGCCCCGCCACGGCGATCCCGGCCAGCGCGCGGAAGGCCGGCTGCTCGGCCGCGAGCCGCCCGGCCGCCCGGTCGAGCGCGGCGATCCAGTCGGCCGGATCCTGTTCCGACCAGCCGGGCTTCGGATGGCTGGCGGCGTAGCTCTCCTCGACCGAGGCGATGGCCCGTCCGGCATCGTCGACGAGGAGCGCCCTGAGGCCGGACGTGCCGAGATCGAGACCGAGATAGCTCATGCGCCGCGCTCCTGTTCCTGCCCCCCGGGAGCACCGGCACAGGGCCGGCACGGGGCCGTGCTCCGGTGATATTCCGGCGCTGGTGCCGCGTCGAGGCCGGAGGCGGGGCCGGCCCCTTGTCGTGCCGGCGGGAGGTGCGGCGGGGGGCGGACCGGGGGCGCTGCCCCCGGACCCCCGGGATATTTCGGCTCAGAAGAAGGGGCGGCGGTGGGCGCGCGCCGCCGCGACGGGCCGCGTGCAGCGTGCCGGTCAGCGTCGATATCGGGAGAGGATGGTGGGTGATGAGGGATTTGAACCCCCGACATCTTCGATGTGAACGAAGCGCTCTACCACTGAGCTAATCACCCGATGCCGCGCGTCTTAGCGAGGCCCCGGAGCGGGTGCAAGCGGTTTTTCCCGGCGGTCGGGCGCCCGCTATCGCGATCGAAAAAGGGCGCCGCGCGGATGCGCGGCGCCCCTGTCGAGGTCGCTCCGGGACAGCCCGGATCAGTGCGCCACGGCGCCGGTTTCGGCGTCGGACTTGGCGATGGCCTGGGCCGCGGCCTCCTCGGCCTCCTCGTCCCAGTCGACCGCCTCGGGTTCGCGCACCAGGGCCAGTTTCAGGACCTCGGAGACATGCGTCACCGGGATGATCTCGAGCCCCGAGGTCACGTTCTCGGGCAGTTCGGCCAGGTCCTTCTCGTTCTCCTTGGGGATCAGCACCGTCTTGATGCCGCCCCGGAGCGCCGCCAAGAGCTTCTCCTTCAGCCCGCCGATGGCGCTGGCATTGCCGCGCAGCGTCACCTCGCCGGTCATCGCGATGTCCTTGCGGACCGGAATGCCGGTGAGCACCGACACGATCGCCGTCACCATGGCGAGGCCCGCGGAGGGGCCGTCCTTGGGCGTCGCGCCGTCGGGGACGTGGACGTGGATGTCCCACTTCTCGAAGCGCGGCGGCTTCACCCCGATCTGCGGGCTGATCGAGCGCACATAGGACGAGGCGGCGTCGATCGATTCCTTCATCACGTCGCCGAGCTTGCCGGTGGTCTTCATCCGGCCCTTGCCCGGCAGGCGCAGTGCCTCGATCTGCAGCAGGTCGCCGCCCACCGAGGTATAGGCCAGCCCGGTCACCACGCCGACCTGGTTCTCTTCCTCGGCCAAGCCGTAGCGGTGCTTCCGCACGCCCAGATAATCCGCGAGGTTCTCCGGCGTGATGGTGACCTTCTCGACCTCCTTCTTGACGATCTTGGTCACCGCCTTGCGCGCCAGCTTGGCCAGTTCGCGCTCGAGATTCCGCACGCCCGCCTCGCGGGTGTAGTAGCGGATCACGTCGGTCAGCGCGGCATCGGTCACCTCGAACTCGGATTCCTTCAGCCCGTGATTGCCGATCTGCTTCGACAGCAGGTGGCGCTTGGCGATCTCGGCCTTCTCGTCCTCGGTGTAGCCCGAGAGCGGGATGATCTCCATCCGGTCCAGAAGCGGGCCCGGCATGTTGTAGGAGTTGGCCGTGGTGATGAACATCACGTCAGACAGGTCGTATTCCACCTCGAGATAGTGGTCCACGAAGGTCGCGTTCTGCTCGGGGTCGAGCACCTCGAGCATGGCGCTTGCCGGATCGCCGCGGAAATCCTGGCCCATCTTGTCGATCTCGTCGAGCAGGATCAGCGGGTTGGTGGTCTTGGCCTTCTTCAGCGCCTGGATGATCTTGCCCGGCATCGAGCCGATATAGGTCCGGCGGTGGCCGCGGATCTCGCTCTCGTCGCGCACGCCGCCGAGCGAGATGCGGATGAACTCGCGCCCCGTCGCCTTAGCCACCGACTGGCCGAGCGAGGTCTTGCCGACGCCCGGGGGACCCACGAGGCACATGATCGGCCCCTTCAGCTTCTTCGAGCGCTGCTGCACCGCGAGATATTCGACGATGCGCTCCTTGACCTTGTCGAGGCTGTAATGATCGGCGTCGAGCACGCCCTGGGCGCGGCCCAGATCCTTCTTGACCTTGGACTTCTTGCCCCACGGGATCGACAGCATCCAGTCGAGATAGTTGCGCACCACCGTGGCCTCGGCCGACATCGGGCTCATGTTCTTGAGCTTCTTGATCTCGGCATCGGCCTTTTCGCGGGCCTCCTTGGAGAGCTTGGTCTCGGAGACCTTCTTCTCCAGTTCCTGGACCTCGTTCTGGCCGTCCTCGCCGTCGCCCAGCTCCTTCTGAATGGCCTTCATCTGCTCATTCAGGTAGTACTCGCGCTGGGTGCGCTCCATTTGGCTCTTGACGCGGGTCTTGATCTTCTTCTCGACCTGCAGCACCGACATCTCGCCCTGCATCAGGCCGTAGACCTTCTCCAGCCGGTCGGACACCGCGACGGTCTCCAGAAGCTCCTGCTTCTGCTTCACCTCGATGCCGAGATGACCCGCCACGAGATCGGCCAGCTTCGCCGGCTCGGTGGTCTCGCCGACCGCCGAGAGGGCCTCCTCGGGGATGTTCTTCTTGATCTTGGCATAGCGCTCGAACTCGTCGGCCACCGACCGCACCAGCGCGGCGATCGCGGTGGCGTCGCCCGGCATCTCGTTGAGATATTCGGCGCGCGCCTCGAAGAAGGCGTCGTTCTCGAGATATTCGGTGATCTTCACCCGCGCCTGGCCCTCGACCAGCACCTTCACGGTGCCGTCGGGCAGCTTCAGCAGCTGCAGGACGTTGGCCAGCACGCCGGCCTTGTAGATCGCATCGGAGCTCGGATCGTCCTCGGCCGGATCGACCTGGCTGGCAAGCAGGATCTGCTTGTCGTCGGCCATCACCTCCTCCAGCGCGCGCACCGATTTCTCGCGCCCGACAAAGAGCGGCACGATCATGTGCGGGAACACCACGATGTCGCGGAGCGGCAGCACCGGATAGGACGTGTTGAGAGGCTGTTGCATGAGCTTTCCTTCGTCTCGGCAAGACGGCCCGCGCCCCAGTCCGGCAGCGCCGCCGTCTCCTCTTTCGGTCTCTGAAATTGGGGGCGAGACTAACCCTTTTCAAGCTCGCCCTGCCAGAGCGAAAGCTGCCGGAACGCCCTCCCTTCGTCGGGCGTCCGGCCGCTGCAACAAGATGTAGCCCTCAAAGGCGGGAAGGAAACCGCGCCGCGGCCGCCCCTCAGCTGCCGCGATAGGTCGCGTAGCCGAACGGCGAGAGCAGCAGCGGCACGTGATAATGCACCGGCTCGGACATGCCGAAGCGGATCGGCACCACGTCGAGGAAGCGCGGATCCTCGGCCGGCACGCCGCTGGCGTCGAGATAGGCGCCGGCGCGGAATTCAAGCTCGTAGGTGCCGGGCGCGAAGTCGCCCTCGCCGAGGATCGGCGTGTCGGTGCGGCCATCGGCGTTGGTGGTCGCCTCGGCGATGCGGCTGCGGCGGTCGCCCTCGATGCGGTAGAGCGTGATGCCCAAGCCTTGGGCGGGACGGCCCCGCGCGGTATCGAGAACGTGGGTGGTGAGATATCCTGCCATTTCCGTCTCCTCTGTTGCAGGGCAGTGTCCTACAGGCCTGTCCGTCCCGCAATTTCGTGGCGGTTGGCAACAGCTTCCAATGGAATTTGAAAAACGATCCGGTTCGTTCGGATTACAAGGAAATGAAGGCAAGAGGGAGCAAGACGTGCAGAGATACCCGCGCGACATGACCGGCTACGGCGCCACACCCCCGGATCCGTGCTGGCCCGGCGGCGCCAGGATCGCGGTGCAGATCGTGCTGAATTACGAGGAAGGCGGCGAGAACAACATCCTGCACGGCGATGCGGCCTCCGAGGCCTTCCTGTCCGAGATCACCGGCGCCCAGCCCTGGCCGGGGCAGCGGCACTGGAACATGGAATCGCTCTACGAATACGGCGCCCGCGCGGGTTTCTGGCGGCTGCACCGGATGCTCGGCGAGCTGCCGGTCACCGTCTACGGCGTCGCCACGGCGCTGGCGCGCGCGCCCGAACAGGTCGCGGCGATGCGCGCCTCCGGCTGGGAGATCGCCAGCCACGGCCTGAAATGGGTCGAGCACAAGGACATGCCGGAATGCCAGGAGCGGGCCCAGATCCGCGAGGCGCTGCGGCTGCACGAGGAGGTGACCGGCAGCCCGGCCCGCGGCTGGTATACCGGGCGCTGCTCGATGAACACGCTGCGGCTCGCGGCCGAGGAAGGCGATCTGGCCTACATCGCCGACAGCTACGCCGACGACCTGCCCTATTGGCAGCGCCTGGGCGGACACGACCAGCTCATCGTGCCCTATACCATGGATTGCAACGACATGCGCTTCGCGATCCAGGCCGGCTTCACCGAGGGCGGGCAGTTCGAGACCTACCTGAAGGACAGCTTCGACCAGCTCTACGCCGAGGGCTGCGCCGGCGCGCCGAAGATGCTCTCGATCGGGCTGCATTGCCGCATCGCCGGCCGTCCGGGCCGCGCCGCGGCGCTGAAGCGGGCGCTCGACCACATGGCCGGCCATGACGGCGTCTGGTTCGCCACCCGGCTAGAGATCGCCGAGCACTGGGCCGCCACGCATCCGGCGCCGCGTCGCGCCCGGCCCTCGGAGATGGACCGCGAGACCTTCGTGCGCGAATTCGGCGGCATCTTCGAGCATTCGCCCTGGATCGCCGAGCGCGCGCACGGGCTGGAACTCGGCCCCACCCACGACACCGCGCGCGGCGTCCATGCCGCGCTCGCCCGAATGTTCCGCGGCGCCAGCCCGGAGGAGCGGCTGGGCGTGCTGACGGCCCACCCCGACCTCGCCGGCAAGCTCGCCGCGGCGAAGCGGCTGACCGCCGAATCGACCTCCGAGCAGGCCTCGGCCGGGCTCGACGCGCTGACCGATGCCGAGCGCGCCCGCTTCACCGAGCTCAACGACGCCTATACCGCGCGGCACGGCTTCCCCTTCATCATCGCGGTGCGCGACCACGACAAGGCGGGCATCCTCGCGGCCTTCGAGCGCCGGCTCGACAATGCCCGCGACACCGAGTTCGCCGAGGCCTGCCGCCAGGTCGAGCGCATCGCCGAACTGCGCCTGCTGGAGAAGCTCGGGCGATGAGCGTGCACATCGCCATAGAACCGCTCGACCGGGCGGCCTTCGCGCCCTTCGGCGATGTGCTCGACACCGAGGGCGCGCCGGACCGGCTCATCAACCAGGGGCTCTGCGGGCGCTACCACGACCGGGCGCGGCTCGATTTCGGCGACGGCCGGGCCGGTATCAGCCTGTTCGACGCCGAGCCGCGCAGCCTGCCGTTGCTCCTCGACATGGTGGAGCGCCACCCCGAGGGCAGCCAGTGCTTCGTGCCGATGAGCCATGACGCCTTCCTCGTCGTGGTGGCCCCCGACGAGGCCGGCCGGCCGGGCCGGCCGCGGGCCTTCTGCACTGCCCCGGGCCAGGCCGTCAACTTCCACCGCGGCGTCTGGCACGGCGTGCTGACGCCGCTCTCCGCGCCCGGGCTGTTTGCCGTCATCGACCGCATCGGCCCGGGGGCCAACCTCGAGGAACACTGGTTCGACACGCCCTACACCGTCGCCTGAGCGACGTCGTCCCCGTCGCCCGCCAGGGCGGCGCCCATCCCTGCGGAACGCGGCGCCAAGACCGCCTGCAGGCCCAGACCCGACAGGGGGATTTTTGATGACCTATGCCGCATTGGGAACGCCGCAGCAGCTGCGCGATCCGGATTACACGCCACCCCTGGCCCAGGCCGTGCCGCTGGGCATCCAGCACGTCCTCGCCATGTTCGTCTCGAACGTCACGCCGGCGATCATCGTCGCCGGCGCGGCGGGCTTCGGCTTCGGCTCGAACAGCCCGGACTTCCCCGAGCTGATCTACATGATCCAGATGTCGATGTTCTTCGCCGGCATCGCCACGCTGTTCCAGACCCTCGGCATGGGACGGGTCGGCGCGCGGCTGCCGATCGTGCAGGGCACCTCCTTCGCCTTCCTGCCGATCATGATCCCGCTGGTCGCCGGCCAGGGCGTCGGCGCCATCTCGGTGCTGATGGGCGGGGTTTTCGTGGGCGGCTTGTTCCACGCCAGCCTCGGCCTCTTCATCGGCCGCATCCGCTTCGCCCTGCCGCCGCTGGTCACCGGGCTGGTGGTGACGATGATCGGCCTGGCGCTGGTGCGGGTCGGCATCCAGTACGCCGCGGGCGGCGTGCCGGCCATCGGCACCGAGGAATACGGCAGCCTCGGCAACTGGTTCGTGGCCTTCGTGGTGATCCTGGTGACGCTCGGGCTGAAATTCTTCGCCCGCGGCATGCTGTCGGTCTCGGCGGTGCTGCTCGGCCTGATCGCCGGCTACCTGGTGGCGATCCCGATGGGCATGGTCAGCTTCGGCAATATCGGCAATGCCGCGGTGATCGCCTTGCCCGACGCCTTCCATTTCGGCATGTCCTTCTCCTTCGCGGCGATCCTCGGCTTCTGCCTGATGGCCTTCGTCTCGGCGGTCGAGACGGTGGGCGACGTCTCGGGCATCACCAAGGGCGGCGCCGGCCGCGAGGCCACCGACCGCGAGATCGAAGGCGCGACCTATGCCGACGGCATCGGCACCGCGATCTCGGGGCTGTTCGGGGCGCTGCCCAACACCTCGTTCAGCCAGAATGTCGGCCTGATCGCGATGACCGGGGTGATGAGCCGCCACGTGGTGACCATCGGGGCGATCTTCCTGATCCTCTGCGGGCTGATGCCGAAGGTCGGCGCGGCGATCTCCACGGTGCCGATCGAGGTGCTGGGCGGCGGCGTCATCGTGATGTTCGGCATGGTGGTGGCGGCCGGTGTCTCGATGCTGTCGGATGTCGACTGGAACCGGCGCAACATGGTGATCTTCGCCATCGCGCTGTCGCTGGGCTTCGGCCTGCAGCTCGAACCCGGCGCGCTCCAGCACCTGCCGGAGACGGCGCGCGTGCTGCTGACCTCCGGCATCCTGCCGGCGGCGCTGATCGCCATCGTGCTGAACCTGCTGCTGCCGCAGGAGCTGAGCGCCGAAGCCACCGAGGAGGTGTCGGGCGGGCTCACCTCCCGCAACCCCGAGAGCCGGGCCGCGCCCGAAGCCTGACCCCGGCACCGCCGGTCCCTGCGCGCCCGTCCGGCATCCCCGGGCGGGCGCGTCGCGTTTCGGGCCCGCCCGGGAACCCGGGCCGCACCGCCGAAGTTCGTCTGGGTCACATGCAGTCAGCCAGATATTTCTCACAGCAGGAGCCGACATGTCGATCTACGAGGCGATCAAGGCCGATCACGAAACCCACCGCGACCTGATGGCGCGCATCGCCGCCACCGAGGGCGCCTCCGACGAGCGCCGCGAGGCCTGGGACGCCTTCTACCACGACGTCAAGAGCCACGCCGCGGCGGAGGAGGAGACCTTCTATTCCAAGCTGATGTCGAAGACCTGGGGTCAGGACGCGGCGCGCCACTCGGTCGAGGAGCATGCCGAGATGGACGACCTGCTCGAGGAACTCAACGAGATGGACATGTCCTCGTCGGGCTGGCTGACCAAGTTCAAGACGCTGCGCGAGGAATACGAGCACCACATGGACGAGGAGGAGGACGAGGTCTTCGGCCGCGCCAAGGAGGTGATCCCCGCCAGCGAGATCAAGGGCTACGGCGAAGAGTTCAAGAAGCGCAAGGACGAGGAGATGAAGCTCGTCGAGGCCAAGCGCGAGGATTCGCTCGAGGATTGAGCCGGCCCGGCGCCCGCGCGCCCGCCCCCCGGGCGGACGCGCGGCCAGCCTCAGGCGGCCAGGTGCGCCGGTTTCTTGCCGGCAATGATCATCGCCAGGATGTCGTCGGTGGTCACCGCGTCGACATCGACCACACCCACCAGTTCGCCGTTCTTCATCACCGCGGCGCGGTCGCAGAGCTTCTTCACCTGATGTACGTCGTGGTCGATCAGGAAGATGCCGAGGCCCTGCCGCTTCAGCTCCTCGATCAGCTCGGCGACCATCTGCGTCTCCTGGGGCCCGAGCGCCGCGGTGGGCTCGTCCATGATCAGGATCTTGGCGTTGAAATAGACCGCGCGCGCGATCGCCACCGATTGCCGCTGGCCGCCCGAGAGCGCCGAGACCGGCGCGTTGAACTTGCGGAAGTTGGGGTTCAGCCGCGCCATGATCTTGCGCGTCTCGGCCTCCATAGCGCTGTCATCCACCAGCCCGGTGGCGGTGGTCAGCTCGCGCCCCAGAAAGAGGTTGGAGGCGGCGTCGAGATTGTCGGCCAGGGCCAGCGTCTGGTAGATCGTCTCGATATTGTAGCGCCGGGCGTCGCGGGGATTGTTGATCACGGCCTTCTCCCCGTTGACGAAGACCTCGCCCGAATCCTGCTTGTAGGCGCCCGACAGGCACTTGATCAGGGTCGACTTGCCGGCGCCGTTATGGCCCAGCAGGCCCACCACCTCGCCGGGGTAGAGATCGACCGAGACGTGGTCCACGGCTTTGATGCCGCCGAAGGCGATGGAGATGTCGCGCATCTCCACGAGGGGGGTTCCGCTGCGGTCCACCATCATTTCGCTCCCGTGCGCTTGCGGTAGAGGATGTCGATCAGCACGGCGAGCACCAGCACGCCGCCCACGACGATGTTCTGGAACGGCGCGTCGACCCCGACCATCGCCATGCCCGATTGCAGCGACTGCATGATCAGCGCGCCGAGGATGGCGCCGTAGATCGTGCCGATGCCGCCCGCCAGCGCGGTGCCGCCGATCACCGCCGCGGCGATCACCCGCAGCTCGTCCAGCGTGCCGATGTCGTTGGAGTGGAAGGTCAGGCGGGCCGAGGCCACCACCGCGCCCAGGGCGCAGAGAAAGCCCATGATGGCGAAGACCTTGACGGTCAGGAAGCGGGTGTTGATGCCCGACAGCTCCGCCGCGTCCGGGTTGCCGCCGGTGGCGAAGATGTAGCGCCCGAGCCGGGTCTTGCGCGCCACCACCGTCATCACCACCGCGACGAGGATCAAAAGCAGCACCGAATACGGGATGCCGTAGCCCTCCGAATAGCCCTCCGGCATGGTCTCGCCGCGCGCCTCGAACATCCGCTCGAGCCGGTTCGAAGGCACGTCATAGGCGTTCAGCACCGCGACGAAGCCCAAGATCACCGCGGCGATGATGGCGCCGAGCACGACCTCGGCCCAGAGCGGCTTGACCGGGAATTCGTGCTTCAGCTTGGAGCGCCGTCCGGCGGCCAGCGCCAGCAGCGCCAGGATCACCGCGACGATGCCGACGATCCACGAGGCCTGCTCGCCCAGCGTGCCATTGATGCCGCCGAACAGCTGGAAGGTCTCGTCGAGCGGGCCGATGGTCTGGCCGCGGGTCAGGTACCAGGCGACGTTGCGCCAGATCAGCAGCCCGCCCAGCGTGACGATGAAGGCCGGGATCGCGAGGTAGCCCACCAGCCAGCCCTGGAAGCCGCCGATGGCGATGCCGGCGAGCAGCCCGACCAGGATCGCCAGGGGCGCGATCAGCGCCGAGCCGAGATCGAGGCCCAGCACCTGCGGCAGCCAGACGGTCTGGGTCATCGCCATCACCGCCGAGGTGGTGGCGAGCAGCGAGCCCACCGACAGGTCGATGTGGCGGGTGACGATGATGAACACCATGCCCTGCGCCATCAGCGCCACCGAGACGGTCTGGATGGTCAGGTTGAAGATGTTGCGCGGGGTCAGGAAACGTCCGTCGGTGAAGACGTTGAAGACCAGGCAAAGCACCACGAAGGCGCCGATCATGCCGAGCAGGCGGGTATCCACCTCCAGCGTGTCGAGAAGCCCCTTGCGGCGCGGTGGTGTGGCGGTGGCGCCGGCGGAATCGCTCATCCCTCGATCCTCGTGATGGCGGTGGCAGACAGGGTTGCGGCCCGCGCCGGCCGGGGCGTCCCCCCGAGGTCGGCCGGCGGCGCGGGCCCGGGCGCGGCGGCGGACCGCCGGTGCCCGGGGCCCCGGACCCCGCGTGCGCCGCGGGTCCCGGGGCCGGGTCTCAGCTCAGTTGCAGGGCGCCGGGCCGTTCTCCACGCCCTGGCAGAGCGCGTCGACCTCGATCCAGCCGGCATCGGAGACCACCGACAGGTTGTCCTTGGTCACCGGCACCGGCTCGAGGAACTGCGCCCAGAGCGTGGTGCCCGCGGGCGAGGTCCATTCCTCGGCGCCCTCGATCGCCGACATCTCGGTGCCGCCGGCCAGCTCCACGGCGATCTCGCCGGCGCGCTTGCCGAGCTCGCGGGCATCCTTCCAGACCGACACGGTCTGGGTGCCCTTGGCGATCCGGTTCAGCGCCGCGTGGTCGCCGTCCTGGCCGGAGACCGGGATGCCCTCGAGCCCCTGCGCGGAGAGCGCCGCGACGGCGCCGCCGGCGGTGCCGTCATTGGAGGCAACCACCGCGTCGACGTTGTTGTCGTTGGCGGTCAGGATCTGCTCCATGTTGCGCTGCGCGTTGGCCGGCAGCCACTGGTCGGTATAGGCCTCGCCGACGATGGTGATCTTGCCGGCATCGATCGCCTCCTGCAGGACCTCCTGCTGGCCGCCGCGCAGGAAGTCGGCATTGGGATCGGTGGGCGAGCCCTTGATCATCACGTAATTGCCCTCGGGCGCGGCCTCGAGCACGGCGCGGGCCTGCATGCGGCCGACCTCGACGTTGTCGAAGGTCAGGTAGAAGGCGCGCTCGTCCTCGATCAGGCGGTCATAGGCCACCACCGGGATGCCCTCGTCGGCCGCGGCCTGCACCGCGGGGCCGATGGCGCTGGCGTCCTGCGCCAAGACGATCAGCGCGTCGACGCCCTGGGCGATCAGGCTCTCGACATCGGAGAGCTGCTTGGCCGAGGAGGATTGCGCGTCGGTCGAGACGTATTCCGCGCCGGCGGCCTCGAGCGCCTGCTTGATGGCCGCCTCGTCGGTCTTCCAGCGCTCCTCCTGGAAGTTCGACCAGCTGACGCCGACGGTCATGTCCTGGGCGAAGGCCGGCGCCGTGAGGCAGGTGGCCGCCGCCAGCGCTGCGAACAGCGTTCTACGATGCATGATGATGTCCTCCCTTGGGTCTGACCCTTTGCGGGTCTCCGGTCAGTGTGCCGGGGCCCGGTCATACTCGCATATTAAATTCGGTTGTCAAAATAAAACTCGCGCCCCATACTGCGGCACAGGGAGGAAATACCGAAGGTTGGCGCGTCTCTTGCTCCGATGGCGCTGCGCTGCGGCGATTTCTCAGAATTTTAGTTCGGGGGCCGAACATAATGTGTGCGGAGATCTCCGGTGACGGGGCGCCGAACCCGGGCTGCGGTCCGCGAATCGCCCCGATGTCGGAATCCATGCGGCCGTTGCGCCAGCAGGTCTTCGAGCGGGTCCGCGCCGCCGGCGCCATCAGCCGCGCCCAGATAGCCAAGGAACTGGGCGTCAGTCCCGCCTCGGTCACCGCCCAGACCTCGGAACTGATCGAGCGCGGCCTGCTCACCGGGTTGCGGCTCAACCGCGACCCCGACGACAGCGGCTGCGGCCGCCCGCCGGTCGGGCTCGGCGTCCGGCCCGGCGCCTTCGTGGTGGCCGGGCTGAAGCTCTCCGACCGCGAGCACAGCGCGGTGATCGTCGATTTCGCCGGCAACGCGCTGGCCTCGGCCAGCGCCCCGGGCGGCGGCGTCGACACGCTGGGCGCGCTGCTCGACGCCATGGAGACGCTGCTGGACGAGGTCTGCGCCGGCGCCGGGCTGCGCCGCGAGGCGCTCGCCGCGGTGGGGCTCGGCCTGCCCGGCTTCGTCGACAATGCCAGCGGCCGGGTCTTCTGGTCGCCGGTGATCGACGCGCCCGACGTGGCGCTGGCGGCGGCGGCCAGCGCACGGCTCGGCCGGCCGGTGACCATCGACAACGACGCCAACCTCGTGGCCCTGGCCGAGCTCTGGTTCGGCCGCGGCCGCACCCTGGCGGATTTCGCCGTGGTCACCATCGAGCACGGCGTCGGCATGGGGCTGGTCATCAACCACCGGCTCTACCGCGGCGCCCAGGGGCTCGGCATGGAGCTCGGCCACACCAAGGTGCAGCTCGACGGCGCGCTCTGCCGCTGCGGCCAGCGCGGCTGCCTCGAGGCCTATGTCGCCGATTACGCCCTCGCCCGCGAGGCCACGGTGGCGCTGAACCGCATCGACCGCCCGGCCCTGCCGGTGCCGATGCTGCTGGAGCGGCTCTATGACCGCGCCAAGGGCGGCGACGCCGCGGCACGCACCATCTTCCACCGCGCCGGGCGCTACCTGGCGCTGGGCCTCGCCAATGTCGTCAACCTGTTCGACCCGGAGCTCATCATCCTCTCCGGCGAGCGCATGCGCTACGACTATCTCTACGCCGCCGAGACGCTGGAGGAGGCCGGCCGGTTGGCGCTCAACACCGGCCGCGGCGCGCCGCGCATCGAGGTCCATGCCTGGGGCGACCTGCTCTGGGGCTACGGCGCCGCCGCGCTGGCGCTCTCGGCGGTGACCGAACGCGAACTGGGTGCGGCGCGCGAGGAGGTTCCGGCATGAGGCTGGCCGCCGCGCTCATCATCCTGCCCGCCCTCGCCGCGGCCGGCAGCCCGCGCTTCGAGGACCGCGCCGATGCCCTGCCCGGCCCGGCCCATGTCTATGCCGGCGGCTGGGAGCATTTCGTCGGCGGCGGCGTGGCGATCCTCGATTGCAACGGCGACGGCCGGCCCGATTTTCTGGCCGCCGGCGGCAGCAACCCGGCCCGGCTCTACGTCAACGCGACCCCGGCGCCGGGCGCGAAGCTGGCCTTCCGCGACGGCGGGCTCAAGGACCTCACCGGGGTCACCGGGGCCTATCCCCTCGACATCGACGGCGACGGCGCGCTCGACCTCGCCGTGCTGCGGGTCGGGCCGAACCTGCTCCTGAAGGGCGACGGCGCCTGCGGCTTCGCCGATCACGGGGAGGCCTGGGGCTTCGCGGCGGGCGACGCCTGGAGCACCGCCTTCGCCGCCACCTGGGAGCCGGGCCGGAACCTGCCCACCCTCGCAATCGGCAATTACGTCGACCGAAGCGACCCCGAGGGGCCGTTCGGCGCCTGCGACGGCAACGAGCTGCACCGCCCCGAGGGCGGGCGCTACGTGGATCCGCTGCCGCTCGAGCCCGGCTATTGCGCGCTCTCCATGCTGATCTCCGACTGGCAGCGGACCGGCAGGCCGGAGCTGCGTATCTCCAACGACCGGCACTATTACCTGCGCGACGGCCACGAACAGATGTGGCGCCTCGACCCGCTGGCCGAGCGCGGCCCCGCCGACGGCTGGGAGCGGGTCTCGCTCTGGGGCATGGGCATCGCCTCGGGCGACCTCGACGGCAACGGCTATCCCGACGTGATGCTGACCTCGATGGGCGACCAGCTGGTGATGCTGAACGCCGCCGGCACCCTGTCCCGCGCGCCCTACGCGCTCGGCACCTATGCCCAGCGGCCGCATGCCGGCGATGACGGCCGCCCCTCGACCGGCTGGCACGCGGAGTTCGCCGACATCGACAATGACGGCCGGCTCGACCTGTTCATCGCCAAGGGCAATGTCGACCAGATGCCGTCGAATGCCATGGCGGACCCGAACTCGCTGCTCCGGCAGGGGGCGGACGGCACCTTCCGCGAGGTCTCGGTGGCCGCCGGCATCGCCACGCCGGACCGCGCCCGCGGCGCCGGCTTCGCCGATTTCGACGGCGACGGGCGGCTCGACCTGGTGGTGGTGAACCGGCGCGCCGCGCTGGAGCTCTGGCAGAACGTCACCGCCGGGGCCGGTCACGCGTTGGCGCTGGAGCTCGCCCAGCCCGGCCCGAACCGCCACGCCGTCGGCGCCTGGATCGAGGCGCGCAGCCCCGACGGCGTGCAGGCGCGCGAGGTAACGGTGGGCGGCGGCCATGCCGGCGGCCGCGCCGGCCCGGTGCATCTGGGTCTCGGCCGGCACGCCGGGGCCGAGATCCGCGTGCGCTGGCCGGACGGCGCCTGGAGCAATTGGCAGCGCCTCGAGGCGGGCCGGACCCACCTGCTCCGCCGCGGTGCGAACGGCCGCCTCAGCGCTGAACCGGCAGGCCGCTCGGCACGCTGACCGGGATGCCGAGCCGCCCGGCGAGCGCCGCCTCGTCGGTCAGCGCTGCGAGAAAGGCCAGCAGGGCCGCCACCTCGGTCTCCGACAGCGCCCGCCCGGAAACGGCGGCTGCCGAAAGCGCCGCGCGGTCGCTGCCCGCCTCCCAGACCTCCCAGGCCGCGTCGGCCAGCGCGCCGCCGGGCAGCACGGCGCGCGGCCGGTAGGCCGCCAGCCCCGCGACCGGGTCGGCATGGTGGCGCAGGAACGCCGCGAGATCGTCGAAGGCGCCGGCATGGCCCCAGGGCCCGGTGCGGGTGACGTTGCGCAGGGGCGGCGTGCGGAAGGCGAAGGCGTCCCCGGCCCGGCCGGTGACCCGCAGCCGGCCGTCGTCGCGGGCATGGTCCTCGAACCGCGCCTTCTTGCCGGGGCCGAATTGCGGCTCACCCATGGCGTGGAAGCCCATGTCCGAGAGCAGCGGCCCGGAATGGCAGGACGCGCATCCCGCAGTGCCGTAGAACAGATCCGCCCCCGCCGCCGCGGCGCCTTCGAGCCGCGCCTCGCCGCGCAGGGCGCGGTCGAACGGGCTGTCATCGGCGCGCCATTCGACCGCGACGAAGGCCGCGATGGCGTTCGAGATGTCGGTGAAGGCGATGGCGCGGCCGGCGGCGATCTCGGGATAGACGCCGGCGAAACGCCCGGCGTAGCCCGGGATCGCCGCCACCCGCGCCGACAGCAGCTCCCAGGCGCCGCCGGGCCCGGTGATCAGCCCCTGCCGCACCGCGCGGGCGATCTCGTTCTCCTGGTAATGCCCGGCCATCTCGTCGGCGGAGAGCACCGGGAACATGGTCTGCGCCGAGAGCAGCGAGGCGAAGCCCGCGACCATCTCCTCCTCCATCGGGGTGCGCAGCCCCGAGGGCCGGCCGGGATCGACCTCGATGCGGCCGTCATGGAACATCACCGTCATCTGCCGCGCGCCCATGTTGAAGAGCGGCGGCGCGTTGCGCGGGATCAGCTCCTCGGGCGGGTTGGCGGGATCGGCGACGCGCTCCGGCCCGAGCCCCAGCCCGCCCTCGCCCATCCCCAGCGACAGCCCGTCGCCGGTGGCGAAGCGCGGATGGTGGCAGGTGGCGCAGGAGATGTTGCGGTTGCCCGACAGGATGGGATCGTAGAACAGCAGCTGGCCAAGCGCGACCTCGGCCGGCGCGTGAGGCGGAAAATCCGCCGCGCCCAGCGGCTCGGGCCAGCCCGCCTCGCGCGCCGCCCCGCCCCCCGTCACCAGCCCCGCCAGCAGCGCCGCGGCCAGGGACCAGCGCCACCCCCAGCCCTTCTCCTGGGAAAAATATCCCGGGGTGAATGCGCGCAGCGCGCGCAGAGGGGCAGCGCCCCTCAAGGCCCCGCCCGCGCCGCCTTGTGCCCGCGAAGCCCTCACGACCCGGTCCAGCTCTCTTGCATCACCAGGTCGGCCAGCTTCAGGCGCCGTCCCCAGCCCCGGGCCTGCAATTCCGGCTCCTCGTAGAGCTCCGCGACATGGCCGATGCAGAGATAGGCCAGCGGCACCACGTGGTCCGGCAGGCCGAGGATGTCGCGCAGGTCGCCGTCGCGGAAGATCGACACCCAGCCCACGCCGACGCCCTCGGCGCGGGCGGCGAGCCACAGGTTCTGCACCGCGCAGGCGGTGGAATATAGATCGGTGTCGCGGTCGTGGGTCCGGCCCAGCACCACCCTCCCGCCGCGCGAGCGGTCGCAGGTGATACAGAGATTGACCGGCGCCTGCACGATGCCCTCGAGCTTGAGCTGCGAATAGAGCGCCCGCCGGCGGCCCTCGAAGCGCGTCTCGGCCTCGTCATTGGCGCGTGCGAAGGCGCCCTGCACCCGCGCCTTCACCGCCGGGTCGCGGATCACGATGAAGTTCCAGGGCTGCATCAGCCCCACCGAGGGCGCGTGATGCGCGGCCGCGAGCAGGCGCATCAGGAGCGCGTCCTCGACCGGGTCGGGCAGGAACTGGCCGCGCACGTCGCGGCGGGTCTCGATGGCGCGGTAGACGGCGGCGCGCTCGGCGGCGCTGAAGGGGCCGGCGGGCGCCGGCCCGGACGGGCGTTGCGGCATGACATGGTCCCCCTGTTCACATCCGCGCGCCCCGCCGCCGCCACGCGGTCGGGGCCATGCCGTCTGGCCGGTCTTCCGACCCGGCATCCGCCGGGCGCGGCGCCTTCCCGGCCGGGGCCCTTGGCCGAAGCCGCCCCGTCGGCCTCCCGGCGCCGGGCCCGTCGCGGAGCCGCGCCGCTTTCCCGGGTCTCCCGGCGCGCAGCCGCGCCGGGCACCAGACCGTATCAGGGGTATCGCGCCGCCCGCGGGCCGGCAAGCGTCAGTAATAGGTGACGCTGCCCTCGTCGCTAAGCGTGGTGCCGAGCTCCTCGCCCTTCAGGACCCGTTCGGCGGCGCCGGGCTGGTCGAAGCCCACCACATGGACCTTCATGCGGTGCTGCTGGGCCAGCACCAGCGCGGCCTGGTCCATGAAGGTCAGCCGGTCCTTGATCGCCTTCTCGAAGGTCAGGGTCTTGTAGAGCCGGGCATCGGGGTTCTTGCGCGGATCGCTCTCGTAGACGCCGTCGATGCCGTTCTTCATCGCCAGCACGCAGTCGCAGTCGAGCTCGATGGCGCGCTGCACCGACGGGTAGTCGGTGGTCAGATAAGGCTCGCCGATGCCGCCGCAGAGCAGCACCAGGCGGCGCTTCTCGAGATGCCGCGCGGCGCGGCGCCGGATATAGGGCTCGCCGATCTGCGGAATGGTCAGCGCCGACATCAGCCGCACCTCGACATCCGAGATCGCCTCGACCTTGGCGCGCAAGAGGATGCCGTTGGCGATGGTCCCCAGCATGCCGACATTGTCGGCCTCGACCCGCTCGATGTTCCAGTCCGAGGAGACCGAGCCCCGGAAGATGTTGCCGCCGCCGATCACGCAGGCCACCTCGGCCCCGGAGCGGTGCAGCTTGAGAACTTCCTCGACCACCGCGCTGATCGCGCTGTCAGAGAACACGCCCGCCGCGCCGCTCGCCAGAGCCTCGCCGCTGATCTTCACCATCACCCGCAAGTCGTCGCTCCTTTGCCCGTGCCGCCCGCCCGTCTAAAGACTAGGCCCGCCCAAGTCAACGCGGCGTTTATCCGCGCCTTTCCAATGACTTGCCAAACCATCGGCGCGCCACCGCCGGGCCCGGCCGACGCCCTCAGGCCTCCACCTTGCGGCGCGCCTTGACCTTCTCGGCCAGATCCCGGGCGATCGCGAAGGCGCCCTGGATCTTGTCCTTGTCGCGCCCCCAGTCGCGGCGGACCACCAGCTTGTTGTCCTTGATCTTGGCCAGCCCGTTCTGCTCCTTGATGAACTCCACCAGCCCTTCGGGGGCGGCGAAGCGGTTCTCGTGGAACTGCACGGTGGCGCCCTTGGGGCCGCCGTCGAGCTTGGCGATGCCGGCGCGCTTGCACATGGCCTTGATGCGGACCACGAGGAGCAGCGTGTTGACCTCGCGCGGGAGCTTGCCGAAGCGGTCGATCAGCTCGGCCGCGAAGCCCTCGAGCTCGACCTTGGTGGTGAGCGAGGCGAGGCGGCGGTAGAGGCCGAGACGCACGTCGAGATCGGGGACGTACTCCTCCGGGATCAGCACCGGCACGCCCAGATTGATCTGCGGCGCCCACTGCCCGTCGGTTTCCGCCACGCCCTCGGTCTCGCCGGCGCGGATCTTGGCGATCGCCTCCTCCAGCATCGACTGGTAAAGCTCGTAGCCGACCTCGTTCATCTGGCCCGACTGCTCCTCGCCGAGGAGATTGCCGGCGCCGCGGATGTCGAGATCCTGGGAGGCCAGGGTGAAGCCCGCGCCCAGCGTGTCGAGCGAGCCCAGCACCCGCAGGCGCTTCTCCGCGGTGGCCGTGAGGCGCGCCTTGGGCTTGGTGGTCAGGTAGGCATAGGCGCGGGTCTTGGAGCGCCCGACACGGCCGCGGATCTGGTAGAGCTGGGCCAGGCCGAACATGTCGGCGCGGTGCACCACCATGGTGTTGGCGGTCGGGATGTCGAGCCCGGACTCGACGATCGTGGTGGCCAGGAGCACGTCGAACTTGCCGTCGTAGAAGGCGTTCATCCGGTCGTCGAGCTCGCCGGCCGCTAGTTGGCCATGCGCCACCACGTAGGAGAGTTCGGGCAGCTGCTCCTTCAGGAACTCCTCGATCTCGGCCAGGTCGGAGACCCGCGGCACGACGTAGAAGCTCTGGCCGCCGCGGTAATGCTCGCGCAGCAGCGCCTCGCGCACGGTGACCGCGTCGAATTCCGAGACATAGGTGCGGATCGACAGCCGGTCCACGGGGGGCGTGCCGATGATCGACAGGTCGCGCACGCCGGTCAGCGACATCTGCAGGGTGCGCGGAATCGGCGTCGCGGTCAGGGTCAGCACGTGCACGTCCGAGCGCAGCGCCTTCAGCCGCTCCTTGTGAGAGACGCCGAAATGCTGCTCCTCGTCGACGATCAGAAGGCCCAGGTTCTGGAACTTCACATTCTTGGCCAGGAGCGCGTGCGTGCCGACCACGATATCCACCGTGCCCTTGGTCAGCCCCTCGCGGGTCTGCGCGGCCTCCTTGGCGGAGATGAAGCGCGACAGGCCACGGACCTCCAGCGGGAAGCCGCGGAAGCGTTCCTTGAAGCTCTTGAGGTGCTGGCGGGCGAGCAGCGTGGTCGGCGCGATCACCGCCACCTGCACCCCCGACATGGCGGCGACGAAGGCCGCGCGCATCGCCACCTCGGTCTTGCCGAAGCCCACATCGCCGCAGACCAGCCGGTCCATCGGGTGGCCCGATTGCAGGTCGGCCATGACATCCTCGATGGCGCGCAGCTGGTCGTCGGTCTCCTCGTAGGGGAAGCGCGCGGCGAAGGCGTCCCAGGCGCCCGGCGGCGGATCGACGATCGGCGCCTTGCGCAGCGCGCGCTCGGCCGCCAGCCGGATCAGCCGGTCGGCCATCTCGCGGATGCGCTCCTTCATCCGCGCCTTCTTGGCCTGCCAGGCGCCGCCGCCGAGCTTGTCGAGCAGGCCCTCCTCGTGGCCGTACTTGGACAAGAGCTCGATATTCTCCACCGGCAGGTAGAGCCGCGCGCCCTCGGCATATTCCAGCACCAGGCATTCATGCGCGGCGCCGGCGGCGGTGATCACCTCCATGCCCTGGAAGCGGCCGATGCCGTGATCGACATGCACGACGAGGTCGCCGGGCGTCAGCGCCTGCACCTCGGTGAGGAAGTTCTCCGCCTTGCGGCGCTTCTTGGGCTGGCGGATCAGCCGGTCGCCGAGCACGTCCTGCTCGGAGATCACGGTGATCCGGCGGTCCTTCTGCCACGGCCCCTCGAAGCCGTGCTCGAGCGCCCAGACCGCGAGATGCAGGCCGCGCTTGCCGATCCGCGTGCCGTCGGTGATCGGCACGGTCTCGGCCAGGCCCTCATCCTCGATCAGCCCCGACAGCCGCTCGCGCGCGCCCTCGGAATAGCTTGCCACCACCACCGGACCGGTCTCCAGCTTGGCCCGGATATGGTCGGCCAGGGTGGTGAAGAGGTTGACGTTCTCCTGCTGGCGCTCCGGCGCGAAGGACCGTCCGATGCGGCCCCCGGCATCGACCACGCCCGGACCCGACGCCTGCGGCAGCGGGTGGAACCTGACCTGCCGCCGCCCGGCCAGCGCCGCGTCCCAGGAAGCCGGATCGAGATAGAGCAGGCCCGGCGGCGCCGGCTTGTAGACGCTGTCCATGCCCATGCGCTCCTTGAGCGCGTGGCGGCGGGTGCCGTAGGCGTCCTCGACCGCCTCCCAGCGGGCGATGCGCGCCGCCTCGGTCTGGTCGTCGAGGCAGACCGGAACCCCCGGCAGGTAGTCGAAGAGCGTCTCCAGATCCTCGTGGAAGAACGGCAGCCAGTGCTCCATGCCCTGATGCTTGCGCCCGGCGCTGACCGCCTCGTAGAGCGGGTCGTCGGAGCCGCCGGCGCCGAACTCGATGCGGTAGTTCTGCCGGAAGCGGCGGATGCCCTCTTCGTCGAGGATGACCTCGGAGACCGGCGCCAGCTCCACCGCCGTGAGCGTCTCGGTGGTGCGCTGGGTCGCCGGATCGAAGCGCCGGGCGCCGTCCAGCACGTCGCCGAAGAGGTCGAGCCGCACCGGCCCGGCCTCGCCCGGCGGGTAGATGTCGATGATGCCGCCGCGGATCGCGTAATCGCCGGGCTCCATCACCGTGGGCGCCTGGCTGAAACCCATCCGCACCAGGAAGCCGCGCAAGGCCGCCTCGTCGACCCGGCCGCCGACCTGGGCCGAGAAGGCCGCCTCGCGCAGCACCGTGCGCGCCGGCAGGCGCTGGGTCGCGGCGTTCAGCGTGGTCAGCAGCACGAAGCGGCCCGGCATGTCGTGGACCAGCGCCGCCAGCGTCGCCATCCGCGCCGCCGAGATGTCGGGATTGGGCGAGACCCGGTCATAGGGCAGGCAATCCCAGGCCGGGAAGGTGAAGACCGGCATGTCGGGGGCCCAGAAGGCCAGCGCGTCGCGCATCTGCGCCAAGCGCTTGTCGTCGCGCGCGACATGGATCACCGGACCGGCGGCGCGGTCGGCTTCGGCGAGGACGAGGCGCGCGTCGAACCCTTCGGGCGCACCTCCCATCGTCAGGGAGGAAGGCTCTGCCATGGGCCGCTCAAATGGCGCTCCGCGCGGCCCGCGTCAACCGCCGAACGGGCCCACCACAAGGTTGCGGTACATGCCCCACATGGTGGTGACGAGGATCGCCGCCATGCCGATCGTCTGCACGGCGCGGCGATGCGCCGCGAGGCGCCGCCGCAGCACAGTGCCGCGGCAGCCCGCGGCCTGGATGCGCCGCGCCGTGCGCAGGCTCAGCAGCCCGACCAGGGTCATCGGTGCGGCCAGCAGGAACACCGCCTGGGCGATCTCGAAGCCGAAGGCGAAGCCCAGCACCGCCAGCGTGGTCAGGGCGAAGCTGCCCAGCACGGTCATCAGCAGACCGGCCTCGCGCGCGATGCGCAGCAGCCGGGCCGCCGAGACCCGCGCCATCTCCTCGAGTTCGGCCTCGGCCGAGGCGCCGCCCTGCCCGGCCCGCACCACCATGTCCCAGGGCACGCCGATGACGCGGTGGCTGGCGGTCGACCAGATCGCCGCCAGGGCAATCCAGAACCAGAGATTGGAGAAGGAACGGGTGTCGATGACCTCGAAAAGCGTCTGATGCCAGTCCACGCGTCCCTCGCCCGTCGCTCCGCCCGCCGCCCGGCGCCGAGGCCCGAACGATCTTGGAACCGAGCGGTAGCCCCGGCACTTGGCCCAGTGCAACCACAATGACACGGAAGGAGCAGAAAATGCCTCTGGAGTTCGCAGCCAGGCACGCCGAAACCGACCTGTCGCAGGATCTGTACCCGACCCGGACGCCAGATGAGGAGCGCTGGCTGGAGCGTCAGGATCCCGTGGTGTGGTCCGACTGGACGGACAGCGCTCCGATCACCCGCGACGAGGCGCAGAGTTTCGACCGCAACGGGTTCCTGGTGCTGAAGAACCTGTTCAGCCCGGCCGAGGTCACCGCGCTGGTGGACCGCGCCCAGAGCCTGCGGGACAACGGCCGCAGCCTCAAGCAGGAGGACGTGGTCTTCGAACGCGGCACCGACGAAGTGCGCACCATCTTCAAGCTGGAAACCCAGGATCCGCTGATGGACCGGCTGTCGCGCGACCGCCGGCTGGCCGGGATCGTGTCGTTCCTGCTGGGCGACGACGTCTACATCCACCAGAGCCGTCTAAACTACAAACCCGGCTTCACCGGCAAGGAATTCTACTGGCACTCGGATTTCGAGACCTGGCACGCCGAGGACGGCATGCCGCGGATGCGCGCGATCTCGGCCTCGCTGCTGCTGACCGATAACAAGGCGCATAACGGCGCGCTGATGCTGATGCCGGGCAGCCACAAGATCTTCGTCTCCTGCCAGGGCGAGACCCCGGACGCGAACCACGAAAGCTCGCTGCAGAAGCAGGAGGTCGGCACGCCGTCGCAGCAGAGCCTCGCGGATCTGGCGCGGATGCACGGCATCACCGATGCCGAGGGTCCGGCCGGGACGCTGATCCTGTTCGACTGCAACACCATCCACGGCTCGAACGGCAACATCACGCCGGACCCGCGGTCGAACGCGTTCTTCGTCTACAACGCCGTGTCGAACCGGCTGCAGGCGCCCTTCGCGGCGAACCGCCCGCGCCCGGCCTTCCTGGCCGACCGCAGCGAGGCGCCGCACGGGCTCGACATCGCCGACGGCCCGCTCGGCTGATGCAGCGTTCCGGGGGGTGGACAGGCCCGCCCCCCGGATGCATGGCTCGCCCGACCCTTCGCATTGGAGACGCCGACCGCCATGCAATCCGTCCAGGCCCCCTTCCCCGCCGCCCGGTTCCGCCGCACCCGCCGCTCCGCGGCGCTGCGCGCACTGACCCAGGAAACCCACCTGAGCCCGGCCGACCTGATCTGGCCGGTCTTCGTGCGCGACGGCGACGGCATCGAGGAACCTGTGGCCTCGATGCCCGGCGTGGTGCGCCGCTCGGTCGACAAGGTGGTCGAGGCGGCGCGCGAGGCGCACGCGCTGGGCATCCCGGCGATCTGCCTCTTTCCCTATACCGACCCGGCGAAGAAGACGGCGGATTGCGCCGAGGCCTGGAACCCCGAGAACCTGTCGAACCGCGCCACCCGCGCGATCAAGGAGGCGGTGCCCGAGCTCGCGGTGATGACCGACGTGGCGCTCGACCCCTACAACATCGACGGCCATGACGGCTTTGTCCGCGACGGCTACGTGGTCAACGACGAGACCGTCGAGGCGCTGGTCCGCCAGGCCCTGAGCCAGGCCCGCGCCGGCGCCGACATCATCGGCCCCTCCGACATGATGGACGGCCGCATCGGCGCGCTGCGCGGCGCGCTCGAGGCCGAGGGCTTCGCCAATGTCGCGCTGCTGAGCTATTCGGCGAAATACGCCTCGGCCTTCTACGGCCCGTTCCGCGACGCGGTCGGCGCCTCCGGCGCGCTCAAAGGCGACAAGAAGAGCTACCAGATGAACCCGGCCAATGCCGACGAGGCGCTGCGCCTGGTGGCGCGCGATCTGTCCGAAGGCGCCGACATGGTGATGATCAAGCCGGGCATGCCCTATCTCGACATCTGCCACCGGGTGAAGGCCGAGTTCGGCGCGCCGACCTTCGCCTACCAGGTCTCGGGCGAATACGCGATGATCGCCGGCGCCGCCGAGCGCGGCTGGGTCGATGGCGAGCGTATCATGCTGGAAAGCCTGATGGCCTTCCGCCGCGCCGGCTGCGACGGCGTGCTGACCTATTTCGCCCCGGCGGCGGCGCGCCTGATGAACGGCTAACGCCGCCGGCGGCCCGCCGCGCCACGGCCGGCCGATCCGCACCTGTGAGGTGACAGTGCCGACCTTCGCAGGTAGGGTGGGCGCAACCGGCGGCAACGGCCGGATGACACCGAGCGGAAAACCTTCAGAACGGGCAGTGGTTCCATGACAGATTTCACCCGACGCGGCTTCGGTCTCGCCCTCGGCGCGGGCCTTCTTTCGGCCTGCAACAACGCCGTCGGCGGCTCCGGTCCCGCGCGCATCGACGCGCGCGTCGACCAGACCCTCGCCACCCTCTACCGGCAATATCCCGGCACCACCGATCTGCGCAACAAGTCGGCCGGCATCCTCGTCATGCCGCTGGTCACCGAGGCCGGGCTGGGCTTCGGCGGCGCCTATGGCCGCGGGGCGCTGCGCGTCAACGACACCACCGTCGACTATTACTCGCTTACCAAGGCGAGCGGCGGGCTGCAGATCGGCGCCCAGCAATACGCTCATGTGCTGTTCTTCATGACGCAGAACGCGCTGATGAACTTCCGCCGCTCGCCCGGCTGGACGGCCGGCGCGAACATCGAATACGCGGTGCCCGAGGGCGGCGAGACGCTGGCGGCGGAGACGCTGACCTCGACCTCGCCGGTGATCGCGGTGATCTTCGGGCAGTCCGGCCTGCGCGTCGGCGCGACGCTCGAAGGCACCAAGTACAGCCGCATCATCCCCTGACACCGCGCCACTGGAGGCGCAAAGGGCCCCGGCCATCCGGCCGGGGCCCTTTTTTCATATGACGCCCTGGGACCGGCTCAGCGCGGTTCGGAGCGCAGTCCGGCGATGATCGCCCAGCACATCATCAGCAGGATGACGGTGAACGGCAGACCGGTGGAGATCACCATGGCCTGCAGCGCGTTCAGCCCGCCGCCGACCAGCAGCACGATCGCCACCAGGCCCTCGAAGATGGCCCAGAACATGCGCTGCGGCACCGGCGCGTCGACCTTGCCGCCGGCGGTGATCGTGTCGATCACCAGCGACCCGGAATCCGACGAGGTGACGAAGAACACGATCACCAGGATCACCGCCACGGTCGAGGTCAGCGCGGTCAGCGGCAGTTCCGACAGCATCCCGAAGAGCGACAGCTCGGGGCTGTAATTGTCGATGACGTAGTTCTTGACCTCGCTGGTGTCGGGGTTCGTCAGGATCTGGTCGATCGCCGTGCCGCCGAAGACCGCCATCCAGAACACGCAGACCACGGCCGGGATCAGCAGCACGCAGGTGACGAATTCGCGCACCGTGCGGCCGCGGCTGACGCGGGCGATGAACATGCCGACGAACGGCGACCAGGAGATCCACCACGCCCAGTAGAACGAGGTCCAGCCCTGGCGGTAGCTGTCGTCCTCGCGGCCGATCGGGTTCGACAGCGGGATGATCTCGCGCGCGTAGGACAGCAGGCCGGTGCCGAAATCGGAGAGCAGCAGGAGCGTCGGCCCGACCAGCAGCACGAAGAGCAGCAGCAGCGCCGCGACCACCATGTTGATCTCGGACAGCACCTTCACACCGCCCTCGAGGCCGCGCACCACCGAGATCAGGGCCACGGCGGTGATCAGCGCGATCAGCACCACCTGCGTGGTGATCGTGTTGGGCAGGCCGTAGACATATTCCAGGCCGGCCACCGCCTGCTGCGCGCCGAGGCCGAGCGAGGTCGCGAGCCCGAACAGCGTGGCGAAGACGGCGAGGATGTCGATGATGTGGCCGACCCAGCCCCAGACCGCTTCGCCGAAGATCGGATAGAAGGCCGAGCGCACGGTCAGCGGCAGGCCCTTGTTGTAGCAGAACAGCGCCAGCGCCAGCGCCAGCACGGCGTAGATCGCCCAGGCGTGCAGGCCCCAGTGGTAGATCGTGGCGGCGAGGCCCATCCGCGACGCCTCGGCGACGTTGGCCTCGATGATCGAGCCGTCCTCGGCGATCGGCGACGGTGTGCCCAGCGGCTCCGATATGGCCATGTGATAGGCCGGCTCGAGCACGCCGAAGAACATCAGGCCGATGCCCATGCCGGCGGCGAAAAGCATCGCGAACCAGCCGGCATAGGTGAAGTCCGGCGTGGCCTCGCTGCCGCCCAGCCGCACCTTGCCCCAGGGCGACACGATCAGGAACAGGCAGAAGATGACGAAGATGTTGGCGGCGCCGAGGAAGAACCAGTCGAAGGTCGAGGTGAGCGCCGGACGCAGCCAGCCGAAGAAGTCCGAGGCCTGCTGCTGGAAGATCAGGGCGTAGAGCACGAAGAGCACGACCACGGAGCCCGAGATCACGAAGACCGGGTTGTGGATGTCGAAGCCGATGCGGCCGAGCTTGCCCTCAATGTTGTCCTGCCCGATGTCGTAATCGGTCTCGATGACATTGGCGTTGCCTTCCGGCGCTGGCACGCCCTCGGCGACGACGTCGTCGGCGGATGACGAGGATGACATAGTCAGGATTTCCCTTTGCCATTTACCCATACAAGAGACAGCTGTTTTGCCCGGCACGGCGGGGTTCCGCCGACCGAGGAACAAAAAAGCTGACGGTTCGTTGTGGCGGGCTACCTAACGCATCTGGCGCGGGTGTCGACCCCGGCGCCGGCTTGCGGCCCCGGGTATGCTCGAAAAGTTCTGCAATTCCGGCCGGCCGAGGGGCAAATCCCGGCTCTCAGGCGCTCAGATCGACCACCACGCGGCCCTGCACCTGCCCTGCCAGGATGGCGCGGCCGAGTTCCGGCAGCTCCGCCAGTCCGACCTCGCGCACCATCGCCTCGAGCCTGTCCATCGGCAGGTCGCGGGCGATCCGCTGCCAGGCGCGCCGGCGGTTCTCGTAGGGCTGCATGACGCTGTCGATGCCGAGCAGGTTGACCCCGCGGAGCAGGAACGGCACGACCCGCGCCGGCAGGTCGGCGCCGCCGGCCAGACCCACGGCGGCCACCGAGGCGCCGTATTTCATCTGCCCCAGCACCCGCGCCAGCATGGCGCCGCCGACCGCGTCGACGCAGCCCGCCCAGGTCTCGGTCTCGAGCGGACGCTTGACCGTCTCGGCCAGCTCCCCGCGCGGCACGATGCGGGCGGCGCCGAGCTCGCGCAGATAGGCTTCGGTCTCGGGCCGGCCGGTGACCGCGGCGACCTCGTGGCCGAGATGGGCAAGGATCGCCGTGGCGACCGAGCCCACGCCGCCGGCCGCGCCGGTGACCAGCACCTCGCCCTGCCCCGGCGCCAGACCGTGATCCTCGAGCGCCATCACGGCGAGCATGGCGGTGAAGCCCGCCGTGCCCACCGCCATGGCCTGCCGGGTGGTCAGCCCCTCGGGCAGCGGCACCAGCCAGTCGGCCTTGACCCGGGCCATCTCGGCATAGCCGCCCCAATGCGCCTCGCCGACCCGCCAGCCGGTCAGCACGACCTTGTCGCCGGGTTTGTAGCGGGCATCCTCGGAGGTCTCGACGGTGCCCGCGAAATCGATGCCCGGCACGTGGGGGTACTTGCGCACCAGCCCGCCGCCCGGCCCGAGGCACAGGCCGTCCTTGTAGTTCAGCGTCGAATGTGCCACCGCCACCGTGACCTCGCCCTCGGGCAGATCGGTCTCCGCGATGTCCTTCACCGCGGCCTGCGTCTTGCCGCTGTCCTCGTCCTTCTCGACCAGCAATGCCCGAACCATGCGACGCCTCCCATCTGTGACCGGGCCAGATGACAGGACCGCGCGGCGTGACGCAAGCGGATGGAAGCGCCGCGCGGCCAGCCTAGATAGCGGCCGAACCCTGGGAGTGCTCCATGATCGACATCCTCAACATCGCCGCGGCGCTGATCACCATCGCGATCGGCCTCTTCGGCCTCGTCGCGCCGCGCTACACGGCCGGCGTGCTCGACCTGAAAACCGGCGCCACGAATATGGGCCTGAGCGAACTGCGCGCCTCGGCCGGCGGCATGTTCGTCTCGCTGGGCGCAGCCTGCCTGATCCTCGGCACTGACTGGGCCTATGCCATGCTGGGCATCGCCTATCTCGGCGCCGGCACCGGGCGGCTGGTCTCGCTCATCGCCGACGCTCCGCCTCGCAAGAAGGCCGGCGGGTATTTCGCCTTCGAGGCGATCTTCGCGGCGTGGCTGATCGGCGCCAACATGGCGCTCTGAGGCGGGGCGGGCGCCGCGCCGCCGCCGCGAGGCCCGGGCGGAAGTTTTGCCCCGCCCCCTCTTTGCACCGCCGGCGCTTGCGCCTATATTCGGAAGCGTCCGGCAACGGACTATGGGCATAAACGCGCACGTAATAAGCGGATCGGACCCGGGGGCGGTACCCGGCGGCTCCACCAAACTCCCCGGTCGTTGGCGGGGCATGGGGCCGAAATAGGATCGACGAACGTGTAAAGGTGTGGCTTTGTCCCGGTGAGGTACCACCGTTATCGGTCCGTAAAGCATAATTGCCAACGACAATCGTGCTCCGGTTGCGCTGGCTGCGTAAGCAGTTAGCAATACCGAAATCTAAGTCCTTGCGCCTAGCAGCGTAAGGCGGGGTTCGCAGGCACCTGGCAACAGAAGCCTGCACTTTCGCACAGCCGTCGGTTGCACTGGTTCTGGCGAGGGGACGGTCCCGTCGCCGCGCGCCGTGGTCACGGCCGGGCCGGGCCGCGCGTCGAGGCCGGGACCGGGAAATGCCGGAGGCACCCTTTTCCTCGTCCTCAAATCGAATATGGTGGGTCCAGGCACAGGAGAGGCGAAGACCCATGTCGCAGGGCATCGATTACGGCAACCTCATGCACCGCGCGATGCGCAACCTCATCCAGGAGGTGCTCACCGGCGTCGCGGCCGAGGGCCTGCCCGGCGAGCATCACTTCTTCATCACCTTCGATACCGGCCACCCCGACGTGGAGATCGCCGACTGGCTGTCCGACCGCTATCCGGGCGAAATGACCGTGGTGATGCAGCACTGGTTCGAGGATCTCGACGTCACTGACGAGGGCTTCGCGGTGTCGCTGAACTTCGGCGACGCGCCGGAACGGCTCTACATTCCCTACGACGCCATCAAGACCTTCGTCGATCCGTCGGTGGAGTTCGGGCTGCGCTTCGAGACCCAGGAAAGCGATCTGGGCGAGCGCGGGCCGCGCCCGGCGCCGGAACCCGAGGCCGAGGACGACGACGCCCCGGCGGCCCAGAAGGAGGCCGACGTGGTCAGCCTCGACTCGTTCCGCAAGTAGCCGCGCCGCCGATCCTGTCGTCTCCGCCGCCGCGCCCGGCCGATCCCCGTTGCCCGGCCCGGCAGGCCGCGCTATCCCCCGCGCGACCGTATCCAGGGACGAGGACGACGACATGACCGCCACCCGCACCGAAACCGACAGCTTCGGCCCGCTCGAGGTGCCCGCCGACAAGTATTGGGGCGCCCAGACCCAGCGCTCGATCAAGAACTTCCCGATCGGCTGGGAAAAGCAGCCGGTGCCGATCGTGCGGGCGCTCGGGGTGGTCAAGAAGGCCTGCGCCCAAGCCAATCTGGAACTCGGCGCCATCGACCGCGAGATCGGCGAGGCCATCGTGGCCGCCGCCGGCGAGGTGGTCGAGGGCCGCTTCGACGACAATTTCCCGCTGGTGGTCTGGCAGACCGGGTCCGGCACCCAGTCGAACATGAACGCCAACGAGGTGATCTCGAACCGCGCCATCGAGATGCTGGGCGGCGAGATGGGCTCCAAGACACCGGTCCACCCCAACGACCATTGCAACATGGGCCAGTCCTCGAACGACACCTTCCCGACCGCCATGCATGTGGCCATCGCCATGCAGGCGCGCGACGTGCTGCTGCCCGGGCTGGAGAAGCTGGCCGCGGCGCTCGAGGCCAAGCGCGACGCCTTCGCCGACATCATCAAGATCGGCCGCACCCACACCCAGGACGCGACGCCGCTGACACTGGGCCAGGAATTCTCGGGCTACGCGCACCAGGTCCGCAAGGGGATCGAGCGCGTCAATGCCTGCCTGCCCGACATTTACGAGCTGGCCCAGGGCGGCACCGCCGTCGGCACCGGGCTCAACACCCGCAAGGGCTGGGCCGAAATGGTCGCGAAGAACATGGCCGAGATCACCGGCCTGCCCTTCGTCACCGCGCCCAACAAGTTCGAGGCGCTGGCCGCGCATGACGCCATGGTCATGTTCTCAGGCGCGCTCAAGACCGTCGCGGCCTCGCTCTTCAAGATCGCCAACGACATCCGGCTCTTGGGCTCCGGCCCGCGCTCGGGGCTGGGCGAGCTGATCCTGCCGGAGAACGAGCCCGGCTCCTCGATCATGCCGGGCAAGGTCAACCCGACCCAGGCCGAGGCGCTGACCATGGTCTGCGCGCATGTCATGGGCAACGACGCGGCGGTGGGCTTCGCCGGCAGCCAGGGCCATTTCGAGCTCAACGTCTACAACCCGATGATGTCCTACAACGTGCTGCAGAGCATGCAGCTGCTGGGCGACTCGGCCTCCGCCTTCACCGACAACATGGTCGTGGGCATCGAGGCCAACGAGGCGCGCATCGAAAAGCTGATGAAGGAAAGCCTGATGCTGGTGACGGCCTTGGCCCCGACCATCGGTTACGACAACGCCACCAAGGTCGCCAAGACCGCGCACAAGAACGGCACCACGCTGCGCGAGGAGGCGGTCAAGCTGGGCTTCGTCGACGAGGCGACCTTCGACCGGGTGGTCCGCCCCGAGGACATGATCGGCCCGAAGGACTGAGACCGATCGGGGGCGCGCGGCCGGCCGTGCCGCGCGCCCCCGCCGCCGCCCGGCCGCGCAACGGCTTGCGGCGCGCCCGGCCCCGGCGCATCCTGTGACCCGCCGCGGGCCCGACCCGCGCCCCGGACCAGAGCAGGCAGGACGCGGTCGAGAGCGAGCATGAGCAAGGTCACCAATCTCAACCAGGCGCGCAAGGCCCGCGCCCGCGCACAAAAACGCGCCGCGGGCGACGCCAATGCCGCGAAGTTCGGGCGCAGCAAGGCGCAGCGCCAGCGCGAGGACGATGCCGCCGCGCGCGCCCGGGCGCATCTCGACGGCCATCGCCGCGACGATCCCCAGGACAGCTGAGACCGCGCCGGTGTCCCAGCCCCCGCATGACGACATCCCGGCCGCCATCGCCGCCGGCCGCCCGGTCAAGCGCTCCCTGACCCTGCGCGGCCACCGCACCAGCGTGTCGCTCGAGGACGCCTTCTGGCAGGCCTTCCGCGAGATCGCCCGCGAGCGCGGCGTCGCGGTCAATCTGCTGGCCGCGCGGATCGACGCGGCGCGCGGGCTCGAGACCGGGCTGGCCACCGCCATCCGGCTCTTCGTGCTCGACCATTACCGCCGGGGCGCCGGCCGCGGCGACGCTGCGCGCTGAGCCGGGAACGCGCTCAGGGCGCGATCTCGTAGACCAGCGTGACCTCGGCGCTGTAACCGGTCTCGCCGCCGGCCACCGGCACCGAGGCGGCCATGCGCATCTCGGCCATCGGCATCGGATGCGGCGGGCGGCCGGTCTCGCCGCGCAGCTCCACCAGCGGGCCCAGGCCCACCCCGGCGGCGTCGGCATAGAGTTCCGCCCGCGCCCTGGCATCGGCCACCGCCCGGCGGCGCGCCTCGTTCAGCAGCGGCTCGGGATCGGCCACCGAGAAGGCGATGCCGTGCAGCGCGTTGGCGCCGTCGTCGAGCAGCGCCGCCAGCGCCGCGCCGACCCGGTCGATCTCGCGCAGCCGCACGGTCAGCATGTTGCCGGCCTCGAACCCCGCGATCTCGGGCGCCTGCCGCGGGCCGTCGGGTTCGGCATAGACCGGGTTCAGCGACAGCGACCCGGTCTGCACGTCGCGCGCAGCGACCCCGAATTCCGCCAGCCGCTCGAGCAGCCGCGCGGTGACCGCCGAGGTCGCATCCATCGCCGCCGCGGCAGTATCGGCGCGTTCGCTGACGCCGATGGTCAGCGTCGCCATGTCCGGCGCCGCCGCCGCCTCGCCGCTGCCGGTGACGGTCAGGCGGCCGGTCTCGGGCGCGATCTCCTGGGCGGCGGCCGGAAGCGCCAGTCCGAGGCAGAGAACGGCCAGTGTCATCGCGCGCATCGCAGGGTCCTTTCCCGATCAGCAAGGAGTTCGCAGGCAGTCTTGCCCCCGGCGGCGGCAGCTGCAAGTCACCCTGCAAGGATCGGCAGAACCGCGCCTGAGGCGCGCGCCGTGACGGCCAAGTGACTCCCAAGCGCCGGCGCGGAATGGTAAGGACAGGGCATGACACCGGATTTCGCGCTCAACCTCTCATTCGACGGCATCACGCTGCTGCGCCGCGACGCGGCGGGCTGGCACCCGGTCGGCGCGGCGCGGCTCGACGACCATCTCGATGCGGCGATGGACGACCTGCGGCGGGCGGCGCTCGCCCTCTCGCCGGCGGCGACCGAGGTGCGGGTGCTGTTGCCGAGCGACCAGATCAAGTTCCTCGATGCGCCGCTGGACGGCGCCGATCCGCAGGCCGTGGCGCGCCGGGCGCTCGACGGCGCCACGCCCTACCCGCTCGCGGATCTGCGCTGGGACGCGGCGGTGCGGGACGATCGCGTGCAGATCGCCGCGGTGGCCCGCGAGACGCTCGAGGAGGCCGAGGAGTTCGCCCGCCAGCACGGCTTCCGCCCGGTGGCCCTCGCCGCCGCGCCGCCGGAGGAGGTGTTCCCCGGCGAGGCGTTCTTCGGCGCCGCCCCGCGCTGGTCCGGGGCGCGCCCGGAGCGCGAGGCGCAGCCGGTGCGGTTCGACGCCGCCGCGGTGCCGGCGGCGCCGGCGGCGGATCCGTCCCGGCCTGTGCCGCCGGATCAGGAGGCGGCCGAGCCGCCGCTGTCCGGAACGGCGGCGCAGGGACTGGGACAGGCGGATATCGCGTCGCCCCACCTCCCTGGTGCGGCCCCGGACGCTCCCCGCCCGCCCGCGTCCGGCGCGGATGCCCGGCCCGGTGCGGACGCCCCGGCCCGCGAGGCGGCGGAACCCGCGACCGACGCGGCCGGCTCCGACGCCGCCGCTGCCCGGGCGCCGCGCGACGCCACGCCCGGGACCGATTCCGACGCGGCGCCCGCAGCTCAGGATGCCGCGGAACCGGGCCGCGCGGCCCCGATCGCCGACTTGCAGAGCGGCGCCGCCGCCGGAGACGGCCCCCGGACGGATGCGGCGGCGCCCGCACCGAGCGCCGAGGCCGGACCGGCGCAGCATGGCGCTGCTCTCTCCCCGGGGGACGACGCCGAGGCCCGGAAGGATGCCGACGCCGGACCTGCCCAGAGCAACGGGACACCTGACCGGACCGACGCCGGGCCCGTCCGGACCGAGGTTACACCGGACCGGACCGACGCGCCTCACCGCGCCGATGTCTCGGCGCCTGACCGGACCGGCGGGGCGCCTGCCCAGACCAACGGGGCACCGGACCGGGCTGACGCGGCGCCTCACCGCGCCGATGCTTCGGCGCCTGACCGGACTGGCGGGGCGCCTGACCCAACCGACGGGACACCGGACCGGACCGATGCGGCGCCTCGCCGCGCCGATGCCTCGGCGCCTGACCGGACCGGCGGGGCACCTGACCCAACCGACGGGGCACCGGACCGGGCCGGCGGAGCGGCCGGCGCCGGGACCTCCGACGCCGCGGTTCCGTTCCGCTCGACGCGCGGCGCGCCGTCCGCCCCGACGCCCTCCGGCCCGACGGCGGCCGCGGCCCGCACCCCCGGCGGGCCGGCATCCGAGGCACCGATCCCCGACCCCGCGGCGCCGATCGACAGCCTGACCCGGCCGCGGCCCGCCCCCGCAGCCCCGGGTGGCGCGGTCAGCGCCGCCGAGCGGGCGCGCGGTCTGGCGCGTTTCGGGCGCCGCGAGGACCGCGACCGGCCCGACCCGGTGACAGGCCCGGACGCGGCGATGCCGGCGCCGGACCCCGCCGAGCGGCTGGCGGCGCTGCGCCCCGGCGCGGGCCCCGTGCCGCTGCGCAAGCCGGCGGCGCCGGAGGCCGCGCCCGCGGCCTCTCCGGCCGCCACCGCGCAACAGGATGCCGAGGCCGAGCGCCAGCGCATGACGGTCTTCGGCGCGCGCCATGCCCAGGCCCAGATCGGCGGCAAGCCGCGCTTCCTCGGGCTGGTCCTGACCGCGGCGTTGATCCTCGCTCTGGTGGGCGTGGCCGCCTGGGCGGCGGTGTTCCTCGAAGACGGCGTGGCCCGCCTGTTCCGCGACGCCCCGGCGATCCGCGAGGCCGCCCTGCCGGTGCAGGACGACGCCCGCGACGCGCCCCGCGCCGCTGACGGCGACGCGGCCCCGGCGCCCGATGCCGCGGCGGACGGCGCCGCCGCGCCCGCTCCGGCGCCGGCGACGCTGCCGCCGCGCAGCGATGCGCCGGTGATCCTGTCGCAGGACGAGGCCGAGGCCTCCTACAGCGCCAGCGGCATCTGGCAGCGCGCCCCGCAGGGGCCGCTGCCGATCGCGACGGCCGAAACCCAACAGCCGCGCAGCCTCGCCGCGGAGCCCGCGGTGCGGCTCGACACCGCCGCCCTGCTGGCCGCGGCGCCGGCGTCGCGCCGCGACGCCGTGCCGGTCGCGCCGATGCCGCCGGCGCCCGCCGGCACCGATTTCGACCTCGACGCCCGCGGCCTGGTGCGCGCCACCGCCGAAGGCGCGGTCAATCCCGACCGCGTGCGCATTTTCGCCGGTCGCCCGCCCGCGGTGCCGCCGAACCGCCTGTCGGTGGTTCCGGCCGGCACCACGCCAGACAGCGCCGAGCAGGTCGAGACCTTGCAGGAGCTGGCGCGCATCCGCCCGGCCGAACGGCCCGCGCGCGCGCCGACCGAACCGCAGCCGGACGGCGCGACCGCGCTGCCCGGCCCGTCCGAGACGCTTGACGCGCCGGGACCGGCGCCGGTGCTGGCGCCCGATGCCGAGCAGCCCGATGCCGCGCCCGGGTCGGAGCCCCCCCCGCCGGCCACCGCCGCGGTGACCGAGCCGGCCCCGGGCGGCGTGGCGCTGACCGCGCTGCGCGCCGTGGCGCCGCGGCCGCGCCCCGAGGATGCGGTGCCCCCGGAACTCGCCGCCGACGGCGCCGCCCCGGCCGAGACCACGCCCCCCGACAGCTCCGCCCCGGTCGAGGAAGCGGCCCTGGCCGACACCTCGCAATGGGCGGTGGCGCAATCGCCCAAGCCCGCTGCCCGGCCCAACGATTTCGCCGCGGTGGTCAAGGACCTGATCCAGTCGCGCCGCAGCGCCGCGGTGCGCGAGGTGCAGCCCGACATCCCGAGCAACGCCTCGGTGAGCAAGCGCGCCACCGAAGCCAACGTCATCGCGCTGCGCGGGCTGAACCTGATCGGGGTCTACGGCGAGCCGTCCAACCGCCGTGCCCTGGTGCGTCTGCCGAACGGCCGCTACCAGAAGGTCAAGGTCGGCGACCGCATCGACGGCGGCCGCATCGCGGCGATCGGTGAGGACGAATTGCGCTATGTGAAGGGCGGGCGCAGCGAGCTGCTGCGCATGCCCTGAACTCCGCCGCGCCCGTCCGGCGCGGCGCCTTCCGTCCTGAGACCGGTCACCTGACAGCGCCCCCCGGAACGACACCGGCCCGCCCCCGGAGGGAGCGGGCCGTCTTCGGACCAGCCAGGGGGAAGAGCCCCGCGCCTATTCCGCGGCGCTCAGCTCGCCATTGGCGATCTGCTCGGCCTCGATGGATTCGAACAGCGCCTTGAAGTTGCCCTCGCCGAAGCCGTCATCGCCCTTGCGCTCGATGAACTCGAAGAAGATCGGCCCGATCACCGTCTTGGAGAAGATCTGCAGCAGGATCCGCGTCTCGCCGCCGTCGACCACGCCCTCGCCGTCGATCAGGATGCCGTGCTTCTTCATGCGCTCGATCGGCTCCTCGTGGCCCTGCACGCGCTCGCGGCTGAGCTCGTAATAGGCGTCCGGGGGGCCGGGCATGAACTTCAGCCCGTTGGCGGCGATGGCGTCGGTGGCGTCGTAGATGTCGCGGGCGCCCACCGCGATGTGCTGGATGCCCTCGCCGTTGTACTTCTCGAGATAGGCTACGATCTGGCCCTTCTCGCCCCGGTCCTCGTTGATCGGGATGCGGATCTTGCCGCAGGGCGAGGTCAGGGCGCGGCTGAACAGGCCGGAATACTTGCCCTCGATGTCGAAGAACCGGATTTCCTTGAACTTGAACAGGTCGCCGTAGAACCGGAACCAGGTGTCCATGTTGCCCTTGAAGACGTTGTGGGTCAGGTGGTCGAGATACCAGAAGCCCACGCCCTCGGGCTTGGATTGCGCGATCCAGTCGAACTCCTCGTTGTAGGGCGAGGTGTCGTAGTAATTCTCGATGAAGTAGATCAGCGAGCCGCCGATGCCGCGGATTGCCGGCACGTCCATGGTGCGGTCCTCGGCATCATAGGGCTCGGCGCCCAGCTCCACGGCGCGGCGATAGGCGTGCTGGGCGTCCACCACGCGCCAGGCCATCGACGGCGCGCAGGGCCCGTGCTCCTCCACGAAGCGGGCGGCAAAGCTGCCGGGCTCGGCGTTCAAGACATAGGTGATGTCGCCCTGCTGCCAGAGCTCCACCGCCTTGCGCTTGTGGGTCGCGACGTGCTGGTAGCCCATCTTGGCGAACAGGTCGCGCAATTGCTGCGGCTCGGGATGGGCGAATTCCACGAACTCGAAGCCGTCGGTGCCGGCGGGGTTCTCGTCGGTGATGCGGGCGCGCGGTGCGTCGTGCGGGAACGGTCCCATGATGTCCTCCTCGGCATGTCTGTCTTGCCCTGAATGTATCGCGCGGCCCGTGCGGTTTCCGCGCGTTCTGCACCGTTCAGGCGCATCGACATGCGGACCTGCCGCGCCTAAGATCAGAACCATGCAAACGCCCCGCACCCTGCTCGACGAGACCGACCGCCGCCTGCTGGCCGCCCTGCAGAAGGACGCGCACCTGACCGCGCAGGAGCTGGCCGGCCTCCTGAATCTCTCGGCCAGCCAGATCGGCCGGCGGCGCCAGCGGCTGGAAGCCGAGGGCTATGTCCGGGGCTACACCGCCCGGCTCGACCCGGCGCGGCTGGGCCTGGCGGTGCAGGCCTTCGTGCAGGTCAGCCTCGCCACCCACGGCCCCGACCAGGGACCGAGCTTCGTGCGGCTGCTCTCCACCCGGGCGGAGATCACCAGCGCCTGGACGATGACCGGCGAGGCCGATTACCTGCTCCGGGTCTACTGCCCCGACCTCGCCGCGCTGAACCGGCTGGTGCACGAGGTGCTGCTGGCGCATCCGGCGGTCTCCCGGGTGCAGAGCCAGATCGTCATGGACCAGCCCAAGGCGGATGCCCCCTTTCCGATCTGATCGTCGGCGCCCCGGGTCTGCGACCGTCGCAGCGGTTGCCTTCGCCTTCGGGTGCCGCATGATGAGGCGACCCCTCGGCAAGGACTTCGCTCTTGGAAAGCTTTCTCTATCAGGCCTCCATCCTGCTGCTCGCCGCGGTGATCGCGGTGCCGATCGCCGCCCGGCTCGGGCTCGGCTCGGTGCTGGGCTATCTCGCGGCGGGGCTGGTCATCGGGCCGGGGCTCGGCCTCATCACCGCGACCGACGACCTGCAGCACTTCGCCGAGTTCGGGGTGGTGATGATGCTGTTCCTGATCGGGCTGGAGCTCGAGCCGCGCACGCTCTGGGACATGCGCCAGAAGCTGGTCGGGCTGGGCGGGCTGCAGGTCGTGGTGACCACGCTCGCGATGATGACCGGCGCCGTCGCCGTGGGGTTCGCGCCGGGCCCGGCGCTGGCCATCGGGATGATCCTGGCGCTCTCGTCCACCGCGATCGTGCTGCAGACCCTGTCGGAGAAGAACCTGATCCAGACCGCCGGCGGCCGCTCGGCCTTCTCGGTGCTGCTGACCCAGGACATCGCGGTGATCCCGATGCTGGTGGCGCTGCCGCTGCTCACCACCCGCGACGCGGCGCATCTGGGGCCCGACGGCGCCATCCAGCGCGACGGGGCCGAGGCCGGGTCGCATCACGGCATGTCGCTGGTCGAGGGGCTGCCGGGCTGGGGCGCGGCGCTGGTCACCCTGGCGGCGATCGCCGCGATCATCCTGGCCGGCATGTTCCTGACCGGGCCGCTCTTCCGCTTCATCCATTCGGCGCGGCTGCGCGAGATGTTCACCGCGGTGGCGCTGCTGATCGTGCTCGGCATCGCCTTCCTGATGATCCTCGTCGGCCTGTCGCCGGCGCTGGGCACCTTCCTCGCCGGCGTGGTGCTGGCCAACAGCGAGTTCCGCCACGAGCTGGAATCCGACATCGAGCCGTTCAAGGGCCTGCTGCTCGGGCTGTTCTTCATCACCGTGGGGGCCGGCATCGACCTGCCGACCTTCTTCGCCGCGCCGGGCCAGCTGCTGGGCCTGGCGGCGGGTGTGATGCTGGTCAAGGGCGTCATCCTCTACGCGCTGGCGCGGCTCTTCGGACTCGGAGGGCGCGACAAGTGGCTGTTCACGCTCGGCCTCGCGCAGGCCGGAGAATTCGGCTTCGTGCTGATCTCCTTCTCGCTCCAGCAGGCGGTGTTGCCGGCGGGGGTGGCCGAACAACTGCTGATGATCGTGGCGCTGTCGATGCTGCTGACGCCGCTCTTCTTCATCGCCTACGAGGCGCTGTCGCGGCGCATGGCCGAGGACAGCGCGGCGCCGGAGCCGGACGCCATCGACAGCCACGCCCCGGTGATCATCGCGGGGATCGGGCGCTTCGGGCAGATCGTCAACCGGCTGGTGCAGAGCTGCGGCTTCAAGACGGTGGTGCTCGACCACGACATGGAGACGATCCAGGTCATGCGGCGCTTCGGCTACAAGGGCTATTTCGGCGACCCGACGCGGCCCGAGCTGCTGCAGGCGGCCGGGCTCGACACGGCGCGGGTGCTGGTGGTGGCGCTCGACGATGCCAAGGCAGCCAGCGAGGTCGTGGCCTATGCCCGACGGCACCGCGGGCCGGACCTGCACATCGTCGCGCGCGCCCGCAACCGCAGCCATGTCTACGAACTTTACCGCGCCGGCGCCAACGACATCGTGCGCGAGCTCTTCGACAGCTCGATCCGCGCCGGGCGCTACGTTCTGGAGAATGTCGGCCTGACCGAGTTCGAGGCGGCGGAGGCGCAGAAGACCTTCTACCACCACGACCGCCACACCGTGCGCGAACTCGCCAAGCTCTGGGACCCGGCGGTGCCCGCGACCGAGAACGCGGCCTACATGGCGCGGGCGCAGGAGCTCGAGAAGGAGCTCGAGACCGCGCTCTACTCGGCGCTGGAGCAGAAGACCGACGCCGCCTGAGGCCTGGCCCCCGCATCGCCCCGCCGCGGCGGGCATGAAAAAGGCCGCACCCGAAGGTGCGGCCGCTGGAATGCCTGTCCCGGAGTTCTGTGCGGCTCAGGCCGCGCGGGAGACGAGAACCTCGTCCACCTGCTTGGCGGCGGAAACCTCGTCGCCGCCGGTCACCGCGGCGACCTCGCGGGTCAGCCGCTCGAGCGCCGCCTCGTAGAGCTGACGCTCGGAATAGCTCTGCTCGCGCTGGTCGTCGGCGCGGTGCAGATCGCGCACCACCTCGGCGATGGCGATCAGGTCGCCGGAATTGATCTTCTGTTCGTATTCCTGGGCCCGGCGCGACCACATGGCCCGCTTCACCTTGGCCTTGCCCTTCAGGGTCTTCATCGCCTGGCTCACCACGTCCGGCGAGCTGAGCGAGCGCATCCCGACCTCGGAGGCCTTGTGGGTCGGCACCCGCAGCGTCATCTTGTCCTTCTCGAACGAGATAACGAACAGTTCCAGCTTGATGCCGGCGATCTCCTGCTCTTCGATCGACATGATCTGACCGACCCCATGGGCGGGGTAGACCACGTAGTCGTTGGGGCTGAACTCGGACGTCTTGGACTTGGTCATACAGGCTTCCTCGGCAGTTCGGTCCCGTTAGCGCAGCGACACGAAAGGCGAGCGGAAACCGCGTTTCCGTTCACCTCAAATTCGGTCCAGAATGAACGGGTCAGGAACACACCGTTCCGGACCCCGGCCTGCGCATAGGGCGTACTCATTGATGAAACAAATCTAACATAAATCGCGCTTCCCTGCCAGAGCAGCCAAGGCCCCCCTGGAGATCGCGTGATTTCAAGGCCTTGCGAGGCGTCCTGCAGCTGCAAGGCGGGTTCCTGCCGAATCGCTCAGCCGCCTTCGCCGGGCGCTTCGGAGAAGTACTTGTCGAGCTTGCCCGTCTCGCCGTCGCGCTCTTCGGCCTCAGGCAGCGGGTCCTTCTTGGTGACGATCACCGGCCAGGCCTCGGAATACTTCCGGTTGAACTCGACCCACTTCTCCATGTCCGGCTCGGTGTCGGGGCGGATCGCGTCGGCCGGGCATTCCGGCTCGCAGACGCCGCAATCGATGCATTCGTCGGGGTGGATCACCAGCATGTTCTCGCCCTCGTAAAAGCAGTCCACCGGGCAGACCTCGACGCAGTCGGTGTATTTGCAGGCGATGCAATTGTCGGTGACGATGTAGGTCATGGGTCCGGCCGTCCTGAAGGCGATTTCGGGCCGACAGCTAGAGCAAGCCGCCGGATCATTCAAGCGCCGTGCCGCGGCTTTGATCGAGCTGCCGGCGGTCGCGCTTGGTGGGCCGGCCGCCCTGATCGTAGCGCGGCACCGCGGGCTGCGGTTCGCGCGGTTCCGGCGGCGCCAGGTCTTCGTAGAGCGTGCGGGCCTCGGGTGCCGGGCCGCGCCGGTCGCCCAGGGCCAAGACCCGCACCACCCGCACCTCGCGGGCCTGCGGAAAGGTCAGCACGTCGCCCGCGCCCACCGCCAGGGCAGGCTTGGCGATGCGCTGCCCGTTCAGCCGCACTTGGCCGCCCGAGATCACCCGGGCGGCCAGCGTGCGCGTCTTGAAGAACCGGGCCTGCCACAGCCATTTGTCGAGGCGCAGTTTCTCCGGGCGCGGCGCCTCGGCCATTCAGGACTTGTCCTTCAGTCCCATCAACGCGGCGGCGAAGGGATTGTCGGGGTCGATGCGGTCCTTCTTCTGCGGCTTGGATTCGAAGTTCTTGGGGCCGCGCGGGCCGGCCTCGCCGGGCTTGCGCCCGCCCTTGCCGCCCTTGGGCCCCTTGCCGCGGGCGCCCTGCCCGCCGCCGCCCCGGCCGGCCCGCTCGCCGCGGGGCCCGCCCCGGGCGCCGCCGCGGGGCGCGCGGTTCCCGACCCAGGTGAAGGTGTAGTAGGTCTCGATCTCCGGCGCCGCGACATCGGCATCGGGCGGCGTGCCGACCGGGATCTCGTCGTTCGGGTCGACCGGCACCGGACGGCCCGGGGGCGTGTCGCGGGGCTCCTCGGCGATCGGCGCCAGATCGGCGTCCGGGATGTTCTCGATCTCGGCCTCGAGCGGCGAGTCGGGCTCGACGCTGGGCTGTTCGGTGATCGCGCCCGGCGCCGCTTCCTTGCCGGCATCGAAGACCGGCTGATCCGGCGCGTCGGGGCCGGCATCGGCCACCGAGGCGTCGTCCGGCACGGGCCCGGCCGCCGGATCGGTCTCGGGGATCGCGTCGGCCTGGCCCGCCTCGGCCTCGGCGCCCGCGGCGTCGGGATGCGGCGTCACGTCGGCATGCACGATACCCTCGTCGGTCGGGATGGTCTGGTCGACCGCCCGCACCTTTTCGCGCTCGGCCTTCTCGGCGCGGTAGCCGAGCCCCTCCATCAGGTCGGCGAACTGTTCCAGCGTCAGGCCGGTGATCGACAGCATGTCGGCCTTGGCCTCGAAGCCGCCGCGGCTGTCCTCGCCGCGCAGCAGGTCGGCGAGCCGCTCCAGCATGTCGATGCGGATCGCCCGCGCGCCGGCCTTGCGGTAGCCCATCACGGTGTAATGCTCGGGCTTCAGGCCCGGCTGTTCGGGCACTGTGACGAGCCCCGGCGGCGGCGCCTCGGGGAAGGTCTCGAGGCCCTGCGCCAGCGACCACAGCACCAGCCGCAGCCGCGTCGGCGCGGGCTTCAGGAGGGCCGGCATGAAGATGGTGAACTGGCCGAAGCGGATGCCGTGCTTGCGCAGCGCGCCGCGCGCCTCCTGGTCGAGCCCGCGCACCTCCTCGGCGATCTGGGCGCGCGGCAGGATGCCCAACGCCTCAACCATGCGGAAGCCGAAGCCCTTGGCCAGGCCCGACAGCGCCTCGTCCTTCTGGATGCCCAGCAGCGGCTCGAACAGCGCCGCGATGCGGCGGTCGACGAAATGCTGCAGCCGGCGCTCGACCTTCTGGGCGACGTCCGGACCCGCCTCGTCGTCGACGAAGGTGACGATCCGGGGGCGCAGCGCGTCGTCGCCGGCGGCCAGCTTGCCGACCGCCTGGTCGCCCCACATCAGCCCGCCCTGTTCGGTGAAGTCGATCTCGGTGTCGGGAGCGTTGTAGAAGCGGTCGGCGCGCAGGTGGAAATGCGGCGTCAGCGCCTGCACCGCGGCGCTGCGCAGGGTCTTCGCCTCCTGCGCGGTCGCATCCTTGTCCTGACGGAACCGGAATCCTTCGAGACGTCCGACGAATTCGCCTTCGACCGTCACTTCGCCCTTGTCGTTCACTTCGGCCAAGAGGGCCTCCTTTTGCTTCAACCGCCGGAGGAGAACACTCGTCCGCCGGTCAACAAATCGTTGCGTCAAACGCGCATGGAGCGCATCGGACAGGCTGTCTTCTACCGTGCGGGTGCGGTCGCGCCAATGCTCTTCGTCACCCACCCAGCCTCGGCGTTGTGCCACGTATGTCCAGGTCCGAATGTAGGCCAGCCGTTTGGACAGGGTGTCGATGTCGCCGTCGGTCCGGTCGATGCGGTGGACCTGGCGGGCGACGAAGTCGTCGGGGACCGCTCCGCGTTCGTGCAGATGTCCGAAGATAACCTTCAGCAGCCCGGCATGTTCCGCATGGCTGATGCCACGGAAATCGGGCACCCGGCAGACGTCCCAGAGCAGCTGCACGGAGCGCGGATCGGAAGCCCGCGCCGCCACCTCGGCCTCCCCGGCCAGCGCCTTCAAGGCCGCCAGGTCGTCGGCCTCGCGCGCCTTGGTGAGCATCTGGTGGCTGGGCTGCGCCTCGAGCGAGGCGATCAGCCGCGCAACGCTGCCGAAGGACAGGTCGGCATTGCGCCAGTTCAGCTTGCGGATCGGCGTGAAGCGGTGCTCGACGATGGCCTCGGCCACCTCCTCGTCCAGCGGCCGTGCCTCGCCGGTGACGCCGAAGGTGCCGTTCGCCATGCCGCGCCCGGCCCGCCCGGCGATCTGCGCCAGCTCGTTCGGCGCGAGCGGCCGCATCCGCCGGCCGTCGAACTTGGTCAGCGACGAGAACGCCACGTGGTCGATGTCGAGGTTGAGCCCCATGCCGATGGCGTCGGTGGCCACCAGGTAGTCGACCTCGCCGTTCTGGTAGAGCTCGACCTGGGCGTTGCGGGTGCGCGGGCTCAGCGCCCCCATCACCACCGCCGCGCCGCCCTTCTGGCGCCGGATCAGCTCCGCGATGGCATAGACGTTCTCCACCGAGAAGCCGACGATGGCGCTGCGCGGCTTCATCCGGCTGATCTTCTTCGGGCCGGTATAGCTCAGCTCGCTCATGCGCTCGCGGCGCATGAACTCGACCCCCGGCACCAGCGCGCCGATCACCCCGCGCATGGTGTCGGAGCCGAGAAACAGCGTCTCCTTCAGCCCGCGCATCCTGAGCAGCCGGTCGGTGAAGACGTGGCCGCGCTCGGGATCGGCGCAAAGCTGGATTTCGTCGATGGCGGCGAAGTCGCAGCCCATGCCTTCCGGCATCGCCTCGACGGTGCAGACCCAGTAGGCGGCGCGCGGCGGCACGATGCGCTCTTCGCCGGTGACCAGCGCCACCACCGAGGGACCGCGCGCCTTGACGATGCGGTCGTAGACCTCGCGCGCCAGAAGCCGCAGCGGCAGGCCGATGATGCCGCTGCGATAGCCCAGCATCCGTTCGATGGCGTAATGGGTCTTGCCGGTATTGGTCGGGCCGAGAACGGCCGCGATCCGTGCGCGCTCGGGCATCGATCGCCTTTCCTGTCGCGAGGGGTCAGATCCGGGAGCCGCGGGCTTCGCGGCGCAGCCGCTCCATCGCCTCGGCCAGATCGTCGTCATGGGGGCGGATCTCGGCGGCGCGGGCATAGGCGAGATAGGCCAGCCGCGGCTCGTCGAGCTGGTCGTAGATCGCGCCGACCCCGCGCAGGGCGCCGAAATGCGCCGGGTTGAGCGCCAGGGTGCGCTCCAGCGCGGCCATCGCCGGGCCGAACATCTCGGCGCCGAAATAGGCCTGGGCGAGGGCGTGCCAGCCCTCGGCGAAATCCGGGGCGTGATCGGTCAGCGCGGTCAGGTGCTCGATCGCGGTGCCGGCATCCTGGACCTCCAGCGCGTCTTGGCCGCGCTTCAGCAGCAGGTCCATCGCCGCCGAGCCGCTCTTCGACCATTCCAGCCGCAGCGCCCGCTCCGCCTTGCCGGCCGCCACCGAATCCGCGGCCCCGGCAAGCTCCTCGAGCAGGGCGGCGGCGCGCTCCGATCCGACCTCGGCGCGCGCCGCTGCGGGCCCGGCCAGCAGGGCGAGCGCGGCCAGTGCCGCAACGGTAGATTTGATATTCGGAATGCGCGTGCCCATTGTGTCCCGAGTTTAGCGTGGCGGGCGCGGAATGCCAGTCACCAGCCTTTGAGGAAAGGACCCTCCATCATGAGCGCAGTAGTGGCCGAGGCGGTGAAGACGATCAACGACAAGGTGGATGCCTCGGATTACGACGGCACCGCCCGGTTCGAGATCGAAGACGAGGGCAGCTTCCTGCTCGATTCGAACGGCGCGCGCGAAGGCGACGGCGCGGCCGACGTGACCCTGAAGGCCGATGCCGACACGTTCCGGGAAATCCTCAACGGCAGCCTCGATCCGACCTCGGCCTTCATGTCGGGCCGGCTGTCGATCGACGGCGACATGGGCCAGGCGATGAAGCTCGCCTCCGTGCTGAGCTGATGGCCAAGGCGGCGCCGTTCCTCGAGGACCTGTCCGAGGGCCCCGAGGGCACCCGCGCCCTGTGGGTGCGGGCCATCGACGGCGTCCGCCTGCGCGTCGCGCATTATCCCGGTCCGGCCCGCGCCAAGGGCAGCGTGCTGCTGTTTCCCGGCCGGACCGAATATGTCGAGAAATACGGCCGCACCGCCGCCGATCTGGCGGCGCGCGGCTATCACACGATGGCGATCGACTGGCGCGGCCAGGGGCTCGCCGACCGGCTGCTGCAGGATGCCCGCACCGGCCATGTCGAATCGTTTCGCGACTATCAGCGGGACGTGGCCGCGCTGCTGGGCGCGGCGCGGGCCGAGGGGCTGCCGGAGCCGTTTCACCTGCTGGCCCATTCCATGGGCGGCGCCATCGGGCTGCGCGCCGCGATCGAGGGGCTGGAGGTGGTCTCGGCTTCCTTCACCGGACCGATGTGGGGCATCCGCATGTCGGCCACGTTGCGGCCCGCGGCCTGGGCGCTGGCGTGGTCCGGCGCGCGCTTCGGGCTGGGCCATGTCTATGCCCCCGGCACCCGGCCGGAATCCTACGTCGTCTCGGAGGCCTTCGAGAACAACGTGCTGACCCCGGACACCGAGATGTTCGACTACATGCGGCGCCAGGTGGTGGCCGACCCGCGGCTGCAGCTTGGCGGCCCGTCGCTGCGCTGGCTGCACGAGGCGCTGGCCGAATGCCGCACCCTCGACCGCCTGCCCTCGCCCGATCTTCCGGCGCTGACCTTCGTCGGCAGCAACGAGCGCATCGTCGACGTCGCGCGGATCCGCGCCCGCATGGCGCGCTGGCCGCGCGGCCGGCTCGAATCCGTGCCGGGGGGCGAACACGAGGTGCTCATGGACCGCCCCGAGATCCGCTGCCAGGTGCTCGACGGGCTCTGCGCCCTGTTCGACCGCGCCGGGCGCGACCTGGCCGAGCCGGTGGCCTGACGCCCGGGCCTCTGGCGCGGGCGCGCGGGCGCGCTACCTCGCCGCCATGGCCGACCCCGTGCTCACCTTCACCGAACGCGGCATCTATTGTCCGGCGGGGGATTTCTTCATCGATCCCTGGCGCCCGGTGGCGCGCGCGCTGATCACCCACGGCCATGCCGACCATGCCCGGGAGGGCCATGGCCGCTACCTCTGCACCGACGCCGCCGCCCCGGTCATGCGCCACCGCCTGGGCGAGATCGCGCTGGAGACCATCCGCTACGGCGAAACCCGCCGCATCGGCGATGCCGAGGTGTCGTTTCACCCGGCCGGCCACATCCCCGGCTCGGCGCAGATCCGCGTCGCGGTGCGCGGCGAGGTCTGGGCCGTCTCGGGCGATTACAAGGTCACGCCCGACGGGTTCTGCGAGGCCTTCGAGCCGGTGCGCTGCCACGCCTTCGTCAGCGAATGCACCTTCGGGCTGCCGGTCTTCAAGTGGCGCCCGCAAACCGAGGTGGCGGCCGAGATCAACGCCTGGTGGTCCGGCAATGCCGCCGCTGGCCGGACCTCGATCCTTGGCGCCTACAGCCTCGGCAAGGCGCAGCGCCTGCTCGCCCTCGTCGATCCCGGGATCGGGCCGATCCTCACCCACGGCGCCGTGGAGGCCACCAACCGGGTGCTGCGCGGCCAGGGCTACGCGCTGCCCGAGACTCGCCACGTGACGCCGGAGATGCGCGGCCGCGACCATCCCGGCGCGCTGGTCATCGCGCCGCCCTCGGCGCTTGGCACGCCCTGGGCGCGGCGCTTCGGTCCGGCCTCGACCGGCTTTGCCAGCGGCTGGATGCGGATGCGCGGGGTGCGCCGCCGCCGCGCCGCCGATCGCGGCTTCGTGCTCTCCGACCACGCCGATTGGGACGAACTGCACCAGGCGATCCGCGAAACCGGCGCGGAAAAGATATTTGTCACTCATGGTTACACCGACATCTTCGCGCGATGGCTGAACCATGCGGGCTGGGACGCGGCGGTCGTGCCGACTGAGTTCGGCAGCGGCGAGGACGATGACGGCGCGGTGACGGAGGCCGCATGAAGGACTTCGCCCGGCTCTTCACCGCGCTCGACCAGACCACGAAAACAACCGTCAAGACAAAAGCCTTGGCGGAATTCTTCACGCAGGCCTCGAACCGCGACAAGCTCTGGACCGTGGCGCTGTTCTCCGGCCGCCGGCCGAAGCGCGCGGTGACCACGACGCAGCTGCGCGAATGGGCGGCGGAGCGCGCCGGCCTGCCGCTCTGGCTGATCGAGGAAAGCCATCCGGTGGTCGGCGATCTGGCCGAAACCATCGCGCTGATCCTGCCGCCCGCCGCCGAGGAGACCGACCTGCCGCTGGCGCACTGGATCGACGACCTGCGCGGGCTCGCCCGGCTGGATCTCGACGCCCGCAAGGCGCGCATCCTCGCCGCCTGGGACCGGCTCGACGCCACCGAGCGCTTCCTGTTCAACAAGCTTCTGACCGGCGGCTGGCGGATCGGCGTCAGCCGCAAGCTGATGACCCGGGCGCTGGCCCAGGCCACCGGTCAGGACGAGCCGGTCCTGGCGCACAAGCTGATGGGGGCCTGGACCCCGGACGACGTCACCTGGGAAAGCCTGATCGAGGCCGAAGACAGCGCCGCCGACGCCTCGCGCCCCTACCCGTTCTACCTTGCCTACCAGCTCGAGGATCCGCCCGAAACTCTGGGTGACCCAGAGGATTGGCAGGCGGAGTGGAAGTGGGACGGGATCCGCGGCCAGCTCGTGGTGCGCGGCGCCGAGCACCATGTCTGGTCGCGCGGCGAGGAATTGATGACCGACCGGTTCCCGGAATTCGCCCGCGCCGCCGATTTCCTGCCCGACGGCACCGTGATCGACGGCGAGATCGTCGCCTGGGACGGCGCCGCGCCGATGTCCTTCAACACGCTGCAGGCCCGGATCGGCCGCAAGACGGTGCCCAAGGCGCTGCTCCGCGACGCGCCGGTGGCGATGCTGGCCTACGACCTGCTGGAGCAGGACGGCGGCGACCTGCGCGACCGGCCGCTGGCCGAACGGCGCACCCGGCTGGAGGCGCTGCTGCAAGACCTGCCCCAGGGGGCGCCACTGCACCCGTCGCCGGCGCTCGCCTTCGGCACCTGGGAGGCGCTCGCCGCGGAGCGCGCCACGGCCCGCGACCGGCGCGCCGAGGGGGTGATGCTGAAGCGGCGCGACAGCCCCTACCTGTCCGGCCGCAAGAAGGGCGATTGGTGGAAGTGGAAGCTCGATCCGCTGGTCGTGGACGCGGTGCTGATCTACGCCCAGCAAGGCGCCGGACGGCGCGCCAACCTGTTCACCGATTTCACCTTTGCGGTCTGGGACGGCGAAGCGCTGGTGCCCTTCACCAAGGCCTATTCCGGGCTCACCGATGCCGAGTTCAACCGCATCACCGCCTGGGTGCGGCGCAACACGCTGCAGCGCTTCGGCCCGGTCCGGCAGGTCAAGCCGCAGCACGTCTTCGAGATCGCCTTCGAGGGCATCCAGAAGAGCCCGCGGCACAAATCCGGCGTGGCGCTGCGCTTCCCCCGCATGGCGCGCTGGCGCGAGGACAAGCCCAAGGAGGAGGCCAACACGCTGGCCGACCTGCACCAGCTGCTCGCCGCCTATGGCTGAGCGCGGCGCCCCGTCGCGCCGCGCAGGACGCCGCCCCGGCACCGGTCCGGCGCCGGCCTGACACGCGCCCGCGCCCGGCGCGCCCTTGAACATCGCGGCCCGGCGGGCCTACCTGACGGACAAGACCAGACATGGAGACGCGCATGACCATCCGCCCGACCTTCGACGCCAACGCCTCCGCCGGGGGCCGCGATCTGGGCGCCCTGCCCGAATGGGATCTGAGCGACCTCTACGCCGCGCCCGACGCGCCCGAGGTGAAGCGCGACCTCGACTGGCTGGAAGAGGCCTGCCGCCGCTTCGCCGCCGATTTCGAGGGCAAGATCGCCGGGCTAGACGCCGCGTCCTTCCTCGACATGGTCAAGCGCCACGAGACGATCGAGACAGTGGCCGGGCGGATCATGTCCTATGCCGGGCTGCGCTACTACCAGAACACCACCGAGGCGGCGCGCGCCAAGTTCCTCTCCGACATGCAGGAGAAGATCACCGTCTACACCACGCCGCTGGTGTTCTTCGCGCTCGAGTTGAACCGGGTGCCCGACGCGACCTATGCCACGCTCTTCGAGAATGCCGAGCTGGCGCGCTACAAGCCCGCCTTCGACCGCATCCGCGCCATGAAGCCCTACCAGCTCTCCGACGAGATGGAGAAGTTCCTGCACGACATGGGCGTCGTCGGCGACGCTTGGGAGCGGCTCTTCGACGAGACCATCGCCGGGCTGGAATTCGACGTCGACGGCGAGGTCATGGGCATCGAGGCCACGCTGAACCTGCTGACCGAACAGGACCGCGCCCGCCGCGAGGCCGCGGCCCGCGCCCTGGCCGCGGTCTTCACCGGCAATATCCGCACCTTCGCCCGGGTCCACAACACCCAGGCCAAGGAGAAGGAGGTGCTCGACCGCTGGCGCGGCATGCCGACGCCGCAGACCGGCCGGCACCTCGCCAACGATGTCGAGCCCGAGGTGGTCGAGGCGCTGCGCAACGCCGTGGTGGCGGCCTATCCGCGCCTCTCGCACCGCTATTACGAGCTCAAGCGCAAGTGGCTGGGGCTCGAGCGCATGCAGGTCTGGGACCGCAACGCGCCGCTGCCGATGCAGAGCGACCGCGTGGTGCCCTGGCAGGAGGCGCGCGAGACGGTGATGAACGCCTATGCCGCCTTCGATCCGCGCATGGCCGAGATCGCCGAGCCGTTCTTCGACAAGGGCTGGATCGATGCCGCGGTGACCCCGGGCAAGGCGCCCGGCGCCTTCGCCCATCCCACGGTGACCGACGTCCATCCCTACGTGCTGCTGAACTATCTCGGCAAGCCGCGCGACGTGATGACGCTGGCGCACGAGCTTGGCCACGGCGTGCACCAGGTGCTGGCCGCGGGCCAGGGCGAGATGCTGAGCCACACGCCGCTGACGCTGGCCGAGACCGCGAGCGTGTTCGGCGAGATGCTGACCTTCCGCCGCATGCTGGCCAATGCCCGGGACGACGCCGAGAAAAAGGTGCTGCTGGCCGGCAAGGTCGAGGACATGATCAACACCGTGGTCCGGCAGATCGCGTTCTACGATTTCGAATGCAAGCTGCACGAGGCGCGGCGCGGCGGCGAGCTGACGCCGGACGACATCAACGCGCTCTGGATGAGCGTGCAGGCCGAGAGCCTCGGCCCCGCCTTCGACTTCATGGAGGGCTACGAGACCTTCTGGTCCTACGTGCCGCATTTCGTCCACACGCCGTTCTACGTTTACGCCTACGCCTTCGGCGACGGGTTGGTGAACGCGCTCTACGCCGAATACGAGGCGCGCCCCGAGGGCTTCCAGGAGCGCTATTTCGACATGCTGCGCGCCGGCGGCGCCAAGCACCACACCGACCTCTTGGCGCCCTTCGGCCTCGACGCCACCGACCCGGCCTTCTGGGACAAGGGCCTGTCGATGATCTCCGGCCTGATCGACGAACTCGAGGCGCTCGAAGCCTGACAGGGGCCACCTGCTTCTTCTGAGCGAAAATATCCCGGGGGTCCGGGGGCAGCGCCCCCGGTCCGCCCCGCCGCGCCGCGCCGCGCCCCGAACCCGGCGCCCGCGCGCAGCGCCCTTATTTCAGCTGCGAATCCTTGCTGCCGCGCCGGTTGATGCCGCCGCGCGCCACCGGCCGGGCGTCGCGTTCCTCCTGGCAGTCGCGGCAGAGCTTGACCCCCGGCAGCGCCGCGCGGCGCTTCTCGGGGATCGGCTCCTCGCATTCCACGCAAACCCGCGCGCTCTCGCCCGCCGGCGCGGGGCGCGCCCGCATGCGCGCCAGCTCGTCGGCGATCGAGGCGTCGATCTGCTCCTGTACCGCGCCGTCGCGCGTCCATCCTCCGGCCATGGCGGCACCTCCTCTCGCGAGGGTAGCGCGCCGGCGCGGGCCTTTCCAGCGCCGCTCAGCGCTGCGCGGACTGCCAGTCGGGATGGATCCAGGGCTGGACGTTCTCCGCCGGCAGGCGGCGGCCCAGCACATGGTCGGCGATCTTCTCGCCCACCATGATCGAGGGCGCGTTGAGATTGCCGTTGGTGATGCGCGGAAAGACCGAGCTATCGGCCACCCGCAGGCCCTCGACGCCGATCACCCGGCCCTCCGGGTCGACCACCGAAAGGGGATCGTCGGCGCGGCCCATCCGGCAGGTGCCGCAGGGATGGTAGGCGCTCTCGACATGCTCGCGGATGAAGCCGTCGAGCTCGGCGTCGCTCTGCACGTCCGCGCCGGGCTGGATCTCGTGGCCGCGATAGGGCGCGAAGGCGTCTTGGGCAAAGATCTCCCGGGTCAGCCGGATGCAGGCGCGGAAATCGCGCCAATCGTCGTCCTGGCTCATGTAGTTGAAGCGGATGCGCGGCGCCGCGGCGGGATCGCCGGAGGCCAGCCGCACCTCGCCGCGCGAGGCCGAGCGCATCGGCCCGACATGGGCCTGGAAGCCGTGCCCCTCGGCCGCGGCCTTGCCGTCGTAGCGCACCGCGAGGGGCAGGAAATGATACTGGATGTCGGGATATTCGACGCCTGCGCGCGAGCGGATGAAGGCCGCGCTCTCGAACTGGTTGGAGGCGCCGGGCCCGGTCCCGGTGAGCAGCCAGCGGGCGCCGACATAGGCCTTGCCGAGCAGGTTCCAGTACTTGAACAGGCTGACCGGCTGGCTCGCCGCCATCTGCAGGTAGAGCTCGAGATGGTCCTGCAGGTTGCCGCCGACGCCGGGGCGGTCAGCCACCACCCGGATGCCGTGCTCGGCCAGATGCGCCGCCGGCCCGATGCCCGACAGCATCAGCAGCTTCGGCGAGTTGAAGGCCGAGGCGGCGAGGATGACCTCGCGGCTGGCCCGCACGGTCCGGCGGCCGCCGCGGCCCGAGACCGCGACCCCGGTGGCGCGGCCCTGCTCGATCAGCACGCGCTCGGCCAAGCCGCGCACGACGCGCGCGCCGCGGCGCTTGGCCGGGTCGAGATAGGCGCGCACCGCCGACCAGCGCACGCCGCGGTGGATGGTGGCCTCCATGGCGCCGAAGCCTTCCTGCTTCTCGCCGTTGTAATCCTCGGTGGTCTCGTAGCCGGCCTCGGCGCCGGCGGCGACGAAGGCGCGGACCAGCGGGTTGTCGCGGCGGCCGCGGGTGACGTGCAGCGGCCCGTCGCTGCCGCGCCAGCCGGGCTGGCCGCCATGGCTGTGCTCGAGCCGCTTGAAATAGGGCAGCACGTCGGCATAGCCCCAGCCATCGGCACCCTGGTCGCGCCAATGGTCGAAATCGCGGGCATGGCCGCGCACATAGACCATGCCGTTGATCGAGGACGACCCGCCCAGCACCTTGCCGCGCGGCGCCGCCAGGCGGCGGCCGCCGAGATGCGGCTCGGGCTCGGTCCGGTAGCCCCAATCGTACATCTTCATGTTCATCGGGTAGCTGAGCGCGCCGGGCATGCGGATGAACGGGCCGCCGTCCCAGCCGCCATGCTCGATCACGATCACCGAGCGGCCGGCCTCGGCCAGCCGGTAGGCCATGGCGCAGCCGGCGCTGCCGGCGCCGACGATGACGTAGTCCGCCTGCATCTTGCTCATCCGTGAACCCGCCTTTCCTCTGCCAGCCGCGCCGCGGCGTCCGGGCCCCGCCCCGCCCCGGAGAGCGGGGTGGGCGGGCGGGCGCTCTCCGGGGCGGGGCGCGCCGCCATCAGAACGGCGCCTCGACCCGGCCCATGCGCACATAGACCGACTTCAGCTGCGAATAATGCTCGATCGCGGCGCGCGCGTTCTCGCGCCCCACGCCGGACATCTTGACCCCGCCGAAGGGCATCTCCACCGGCGCGTCGTTGTAGGAGTTGATGAAGCAGGTGCCGGCCTCGAGCCGCCCGATCACCCGGTGGGCGCGGGCCAGGTCGCGGGTGAAGACCCCGGCCGAGAGCCCGAAGGCGGTGGCATTGGCGCGCCGCACCGCCTCGTCCTCGTCGTCGAACTCCAGCACCGAAAGCACCGGGCCGAAGATTTCCTCGCGGGCGATGGTCATCTCGTCGGTCACGCCGTCGAACAGCGCCGGGGTGATCCAGTAGCCCGGCCGGTCGAGCCGTTCGCCCCCCGCCACCAGCCACGCGCCCTCGGCCCGGCCCCTGGCGATGTAGCCCTCGACGATCTCCATCTGGCGGGCGCTGACCAGCGGGCCGAAGGTCGTGGCCTCGTCCAGCGGATCGCCGATCACCGCGCCCTGCATGCGTTCCGCCAGGCGTGCCACGAAGCGCGCGCGCAGGCCCTTCTGCACGAAGACCCGGGTGCCGTTGGAGCAGATCTGCCCCGAGGAGTAGAAGTTGGCCAGGATGGCGCCGCCCACCGCGTCCTCGAGATCGGCGTCGTCGAAGATTACCAGCGGCGACTTGCCGCCGAGCTCCATGGTGACGTGCTTCACGCTCTCGGCGGCGGCGGCGTAGACCTTGCGCCCGGTGGGCACCGAGCCGGTCAGCGACACCTTGTCGACGCGCGGATCGGTGACCAGCCGCGCGCCCACCGCGCCGGCGCCCTGCACCACGTTGAAGAGCCCGGCCGGCAGCCCCGCCTCGACCAGGATCTCGGCCAGTTTCAGCGTCGAGAGCGGCGTCGTCTCGGAGGGCTTGAAGACCATGGCATTGCCGCAGGCCAGCGCCGGGGCGGCCTTCCAGCAGGCGATCTGCGTCGGATAGTTCCACGCCCCGATGCCGACGCAGACGCCCAGCGGCTCGCGCATCGTGTAGGCCCAGTCCTCCCCAAGCGGGATGTGCTCGCCGGTCAGCCCGGCGGCGATGCCGCCGAAATATTCCAGCGCGTCGGCGCCCGAACTGGCATCGGCCACCAGCGTCTCGGAGAGCGGCTTGCCGGTATCCATGGTCTCCAGCACCGACATCGCGCGGTTGCGCTCGCGCAGGATCTGCGCCGCGCGGGTCAGCACCCGGCCGCGTTCGCGCGGCGGCGTCGCGGCCCATTCGGCCTGCGCCGCGCGCGCCGCCTCGAGGGCCCTGTCGATCACCGCGTCGGTGGCCTCGTGCAGCGTCGCGATGGCCTCGCCGGTGGCCGGGTAGATTACCTCGAGCGGGGTGCCGGAGGCGTCCTCGTGATAGGCGCCGGCGACGAAATGGCTGGCCTCGGGCTGGGTCGGATAGGGCGTGTCGTTCATGTCATTCTCCCCGCGGGAACCGCTGGTTCTCCTCGACGACGTTCAGGTCCATGTGGTTGCGCATGAAGCGCTCGGAGGCCTGGCGCAGCGGCTGGAAGTCCCAGGGGTAGTAGCCGCCCTGGCGCAGCGCCTCGTAGACCACATGGCGCCGCGCCTGGCTCTCGCGCACCTGGCCGTCGAAGCTTTCAAGATCCCAGCGCGCCGCCGCCGCCTGGCGGAAGCGTTCGAGCACCGCGGCGTGTTCGGGCGAAGCGGCGAGGTTGCGCGTCTCCTGCGGATCGGCGGCAAGATCGAAGAGCTGCTCGGGATCGCGCGCGCAATTGGTGTATTTCCACTGCCCCTGCACCAGGCCCACCAGGGGCGAGATCGAGGCCTCGGCGGCATATTCCATCGCCACCGCGCTGGTGCGCTGCGCGCCCTGCGCCAGCGGCACCAGGCTCTCGCCGTCGGTCCAGGGCATCACCTCGGCCATCGAGACGCCGGCGAGCTCGCACAGCGTCGGGCAGAGGTCGATGGTCGAGACCGGCGCGTCGATCCGGTCCGCCGCCATGCCCGGCGCGGCGATCATCAGCGGCACCCGGGCCGAGCCCTCGCGGAAGCTCATCTTGAACCACAGCCCGCGCTCGCCCAGCATGTCGCCGTGATCCGAGACGAAGACCACCACGGCCTCCTGCCGGGTGCGCTCCAGCACGTCGAGCAGCGCGCCGATCTTGTCGTCGAGATAGGAGATGTTGGCGAAGTAGCCGCGCCGCGCCCGGGCGACGTCGCGCTCGGTGATCTCGAAGCTGCGCCAGTCGTTGGCGTCGAAGATGCGCTGCGCGTGGGGGTCGTGCTCCTCGTAGGGCAGCGCCGGCACTTCGGGGGCGAGATAGGCGCAGTCCTCATAGAGATCCCAGAACCGCCGCCGCGCCACATAGGGATCGTGCGGATGGGTGAAGCTCACCGTCAGCATCCAGGGCCGGGCATCGTGGCCGCGGGCGAACTCGTAGAGCTTCTGCTCGGCCAGGAAGCCGACCTCGTCGTCGTATTCCATCTGGTTCGAGGTCTCGGCCACGCCGGCCCCGGTCACCGAGCCGAGATTGTGATACCACCAGTCGATGCGCTGGCCGCGCCGGCGGTAATCCGGCGTCCAGCCGAAATCGGCCGGGTAGATGTCGGTGGTCAGCCGCTCCTCGAAGCCGTGCAGCTGGTCGGGGCCGACGAAATGCATCTTGCCAGACAGGCAGGTGCGGTAGCCGGCGCGGCGCAGGTGATGGGCGTAGGTCGGGATGTCGGAGGCAAACTCCGCGGCATTGTCGTAGACCCGGGTGCGCGACGGCAATTGCCCGGACATGAAGGAGGCCCGTCCCGGCGCGCAGAGCGGCGAGGCCGTGTAGGTCTGGGCGAAGCGGGTGGAGCGGGCCGCGAGCCGCTTCAGGTTGGGCGCGTGCAGCCACTCCGCCGGGCCGTCCGGGAACAGCGTCCCGGTCAGCTGATCGACCATCACCACCAGGATGTTCGGCCGTGCCATGGCTTCCCCCGCATCGTTCTCGGGGGAGAGATAGAAGTCGCTGATTGACTCGTCAATCAATAATTCCGGTGCAGGCCTGTCCGACGGCTCCCCGGACGGCGGCCGCGGCGCCCACGGCGCCCGGTGCGCGGGCCGGGTTCCGGGCGGTCGGACCGCGGCCCGGTCAGGGTTCGATCACCCCGAGCACCTGGTTCTGCGGCAGCCGGGCGACCTCGTAGCCCGCCTCGATGCGGCGCAGGCTGTAGCCGTAGCCGCGCAGGCGGAAGCGCCACTCGGCCTCGGAGAGGGACTTGCGGCGCTCCGACTTCAGGAAGGCGGAGATCTCGGTGAAACTGTCGGTCAGTCGGTTCTCGGCGAACATCGGATTCCCTCCGTGGCGTGGGACCGTCCTAACGCCGTTCCCTGAACCGATCCTTTACGGGGGAATGCGGCGCGATGATGCAGCGCCCCGGACCATTTCGAGACCGGCAACGAACCCTGCCCCTCCGGCGGGATTGTTCGCGTCTCAGCTCTTCGTGGCGTGGATCGGCGGGGTGATCCGGGTGCGCCGCGCCTGCGCCTCGCGCCAGGCGATGAAGGTCACCGCGGCGATGATCACCCCGCCCCCGGCCACCACCCAGGGATCGGGCGGCTCGGCGAAGAACACCGCACCGACGATCACCGACCAGACCAGCTGCAGGAAGGTGACCGGCTGGGTCACGGTGATCGGCGCCGCCGCGAAGGCCCGGGTCATGGCGTAATGCCCGGCGGTGGCGAAGCAGGCGACGCCGAACAGGATGCCCAGCTCGCCCGCTGAGGGCGTCACCCAGTCGAGCGCCGCGAACGGCGCGAGCCCGACCGTCACCGTCACCGAGAGCAGCGCCACCACCGCGCTGGCGCTCTGTTCACCCGAGAGGATCTTCATGGTGAGGTAGGACCCGGCGAAGAGCACCGCGGTGAACAGCATCGCGACATGGCCGGAATCGAGCTCGCGGAAACCCGGGCGCAGGATGATCAGGGCGCCCGCCAGCGCCGCCAGGATCGCGAGGATGCGGCGCAGCGCGATGGTCTCCCCCAGGAACACCACCGCCAGGATGCTGACATAGACCGGGTTGAGATAGTTCATCGCCGTCACCTCGGCGATCGGGATGCGGGTCATGGCGTAGAACCAGCAGATCACCGCGACGGTATGGAAGGCTCCGCGCACCGCGAAGAGCCGCCATTGGCGTCCGGTCAGCCGCAGCGCCAGCAGGCTGCGCCAGACCGGCAGCAGGAAGACCAGCCCCAGAAGATAGCGCAGGAAGGCACTTTCGGCGGCCGGGATGCGGCCGCCCAGCGTCTTCACCAGCGCGGTGACGGCGACGAAGCAGAATCCCGTCGCGACCATCCACATTATGCCCGCAAGGGGGCGCTGTCCCGGCATGTCCATCCCGGCATAGAGCGCCGAGCCGGGGGCGAGCGCAACCCGCCCCGGCGCGGGCAAGCGCGGGCTTGCACGCCCGCGCAGCGGGGGGTGGGGGCGTAAAACCCCGGTCCCGGCCCGCCGCCGGCCCGGCGCCGCGGGCTTGCCCTCAGCCCGGCCCCTGCCCTATAGAGACGGGCGATTTCTGACAGACCCACGACCCCGAGAGGCACGTTCATGGCCGGCCATTCCAAATGGGCGAACATCCAGCACCGCAAAGGGCGTCAGGACGCCGCGCGGTCGAAGCTGTTTTCCAAGCTCTCCAAGGAGATCACCGTCGCCGCCAAGATGGGCGATCCCGATCCCGACAAGAACCCGCGGCTGAGGCTGGCGGTCAAGGAAGCCAAGTCGAGCTCGGTCCCCAAGGACGTGATCGAGCGCGCCATCAAGAAGGCGACCGGCGGCGACGCGGAGAATTACGAGGAGATCCGTTACGAGGGCTACGGCCCGAACGGCGTCGCGGTGATCGTCGAGGCGATGACCGACAACCGCAACCGCACCGCCTCCAACGTGCGTTCGACCTTCTCCAAGAACGGCGGCAACCTGGGCGAGACCGGGTCGGTGGCCTTCATGTTCGAGCGCAAGGGCGAGATCGTCTACCCCGCCTCGGTGGGCGACAGCGAGGCGGTGCTCGAGGCGGCGATCGAGGCCGGCGCCGAGGATGTCGAGAGCTCCGAGGACGGCCACGTGATCTGGTGCGCCGACAGCGACCTGAACGATGTCTCGACGGCGCTCGAGGAAACCCTGGGCGAAAGCGAATCGACCAAGCTGGTCTGGAAGCCCGGCACCACGACCGAGCTCGACCTCGACGGCATGCAGAGCCTGATGAAGCTGGTCGACGCGCTCGAGGATGACGACGACGTGCAGCGCGTCACCACCAATTTCGAGGCCTCCGACGAGGTCATGGCGCAGCTCTGACGCGCCCACGGGGCGGCGCCAGCCGCCGCCCTGCCCGCCGCCCTGCCCCTGGCCCGGCGAACCTGCCGGATCAGGCCAGCGAGGGCAGCCAGAGCACGATCTGCGGGAACGCCACCAGCAGCGCGATGGTCACCGCGTCGGCGATGAAGAACGGCGTCACGCCGCGGAACACGTCCTGCACCGACAGGTCCGGCCGCACCCCCGCCACCACGAAGCAGTTGAGCCCGATGGGGGGCGTGATCAGGCAGAACTCGGCCATCTTCACCACCAGGATGCCGAACCAGATGGCGCACATCGTGCCGCTCATCCCGAAGGCCGAATCCGCGGCCGAGACGAACTCGCCGCCGTTCAGCGCCATCACCGCTGGGTAGACCACCGGCAGGGTCAGGAGCAGCATGCCGATGGCGTCCATGAACATGCCGAGCACCGCATAGGCCAGCAGGATGCAGACCAGGATCATCAGCGGCGGGTAGTCGAGCCCGGTGATCCAGTCGGAAAACGCCGAGGGCAGGTCCGCGAAGCCCAGGAAGCGGACATAGATCAGCACCCCCCAGATGATCGAGAAGATCATGATCGACAGCTTCGCGGTCTCGATCAGCGCGTCCTTCAGCTCGCGCAGCCGCATGCCGCGCCACAGCGCCATCAAAAAGACGATGAAGGCGCCGATCGCGCCGCCCTCGGTCGGCGTGCCCCAGGCATCGCCGCCGAACGGGTTGTAGACGAAGCAGATGATGATGATCACCACCGCGAAGATCGGCAGCGCCGGCGGCAGGGCCACGAAGCGCTCGCGCCAGCTGTAGCCGCCGACCGGCGGCCCGAAGCCCTTGATGGTCAGCGCCAGCCCGATGATCAGGGCGCCGTAGACGAAGGCCGAGAACACCCCCGGCAGGAAGCCCGCAAGCAGCAGCTTGCCGACATCCTGCTCGACGATGATGGCGTAGATGACGAGGATCGCCGAGGGCGGGATCAGCGAGGCCAGCGTGCCGCCCGCGGCCACCACGCCGGCGGCGAAGCGCTTGTCGTAGCCGATCTTCAGCATTTCCGGGATGGCGATGCGGGCGAAGACCGCCGCGGTGGCGACCGAGGCGCCGGAGACCGCCGCGAAGCCCGCCGTGGCGAAGACGGTAGAGACCGCGAGCCCCCCCGGCACCCAGGCGATCCAGCGCTTGGCGGCCTCGAAGAGCGCCCGGGTGAGCCCGGCATAATAGGCGAGATAGCCGATCAGGATGAAGGTCGGAATGAGGCTCAGGGCCTGGCTCGCCACCTTGCCATGCGGCACCTGCCCCGCGGTCTTCACCGCCACGGTCAGCGCCCAGGCAAACTCGTCCGGGGCGTAATCCTTGCGGACCCAGAAGATCCAGATCAGCCCCACCAGGCCGGCAAAGGCCGCGGCGAAGGCCACCCGCATCCCGAGCACCACCAGCACCATCAGCCCGCCGGTGACCCAGAGGCCGATCTCGATCGGATCCATCAGGCAGCTTCCCTCATTCGCGCCCGGCCACGTGCCGCGCCTCCTCGGCGGCGATCTCGGCCACCGACTGGATCAGCGGCACCGCCACCGGCCGCTCGAGCCCGGCGAGGAAGGCCCGCCCGTAGCCCCAGAGCTGCAGCACCAGCCGCAGGCAGAGCACCGAGAAGGCCACCGGCACCACCAGCTTGGCCGGCCAGATCGGCAGGCCGATATCGATCGAGCTGTCGCGCGACCAGAGCGGCTTGGTCATGTCGAAGCTGCGGTCGAAATGCGCCCAGCTGCCCCAGACCAGTGCCAGCATCAGCAGCAGCACGGCGAAGGTGGTGACAAACTCCGCCGCCCAGAGCGCCCGGCCGCGCAGCGCGCCCACCACGATGTCCATGCGGATATGGCCGCCCTGGCGCTGCACGTAGGCGATGCCGAGAATGGCGATCAGCGGCATGAAGGCCTCGATCCAGTCGACATAGCCGGGCAGCGGTTCGTTGAAGCCGTTGCGCCCGGTCACCGAAACCACGGCGAGCCCCATCAGCGAGAAGGCGAAGATCCCCGAGATCAGCGCCATGGCGCGTTCCAGCCCCAACAGCCGGCGGTCGAGCCGGCTGAGCAGGCTGTCATCCTTGAGCACGGTGGCGCCACCGGCCATCGGCGATCTCCCCCGATTTGCGCAACGGTCGGGCCGGCCGGACGGCCGGCCCCGAGCCGCCTCAGTTCGAGGCGCGGCTCTGCTCGAGGGTCGACTGCACGAGGTCGAAGAGCTCCTGCGCCGGCAGGCCCTGCGCGCTCATCTCCTCGATCCATTGCTGCTGGATCGGCTCGCCCGCGACCTCGCGGAACTCGGCCAGAACCTCGTCGGAGATCTCGACCTTCTCGACGCCCTTCTCCTCCAGCACCTCGTCCCAGCGCTTCAGCAATTCGCCGTAATTGGCGAGGTAATGGTCGATCGCCTCGGGCACCGAGCTGTCCAGCGCCTCGCGGTGCTCGTCGGAGAGCGATTCATAGGCGTCGATGTTGACCACCACCGGGCAGTTCACGGTGCCGGGGTTGAGGTTGGCGGTCCACCAATCGGCCTCGTTGATGGTGCCGAAGGACAGATGCGCGTGCTGGGCGAAGGCCACGGTGTCGACGACGCCACCCTCCATCGCCTGGTAGGCCTCCGACGAGGTCACGCTGGTCGGCACCGCGCCGACGGCGCGGAACGCCTCGCCCAGGCCGCCGGTGGCGCGCACCCGCATGCCGTCGAACTCGGCCAGCTCGTCGCGCGGCTCGCCGGTGCCGACGAGGTTGTATTGCGGCATCGGCGAGGTCATCAGCATGCGCGCGTTCCACTGCGCCATCTCCTCGGCCACCGCCGGGTGGTCGTAGACGGCGTGGCTCACCGCGACCTCCTCCTCGAGGTTGCGCACGCCGATGAAGGGCAGCTCCAGCACGGTGATCGCGCGGTTCTTGTCGGCGTGGTAGCCGGCGCAGAACTGCGCCATCTCGAAGGCGCCGATGGAGATGCCGTCGAGATTCTCGGTGTTCTTCGACAGGCCGCCATAGGAGATGTTCATGGTGAACTCGCCGTCGGTCTTCTGCTCCACCAGCTCGGCGAGCTTGTGGACGTGCTCTGTGAAGGCGCGGCGCTTGCCCCAGAGCGAGACGTTCCATTCGGTTGCCGCAGCCTCCGTCGCGAAGGCCAGCGCCAGCGCGGAGACGGCCAGTTTGGCCGTGAGATTGGTCATCTTCTATCCTCCCTTGGACCGGCGGTGTGCCCCGCCGTATGGGGTGAGCCTAGAGGATGGGACGGAGGGTGCAAGCCCGGGCGGCCCGGAGGATGATTCCCGCGCCGCGTGCAGTGCCGGAGTGGCCGCGCGCGCGATGCGGGGCTATCTGTCGCAGGCTGCGGGACCGCGTTCGGCGGCCGCCACGACAGGATGATGCGGAAAGCCGCGCGGCGACGACAGAAAGTGTTTGCGGAAACAACGCATGTCTGCGTTGACTTTACCGCACGGAAGTCAACGAACTTGACCGAATGCGCGGCATTCTGGAAAAGTTTTTACAGGAAAGTATCGTGTTTTCCGTGGTTTGTTTATTTGTTTTCGGCGGGCGTTTATGGTCCGCGCAACTCATGCCCCGCCGCGGAGGAACGACGCCGGCATGACACGGACAGAAGGAGGACGTCCCATGACCGATCAGACCCACACCTTTGCCCCACGCGACGAGATCGTCTCGCGGGCGCATGTGGATGCGGCGCGGTACGACGAGATGTACAAGCGCTCGATCGAGGATTCCGACGGGTTCTGGCTCGAACAGGCGGGGCGGCTCGACTGGATGACCGCGCCGACCAAGGCGCGCGATGCCCGTTTCGATTTCGGCCAGGTCTCGATCAAGTGGTTCGAGGACGGCCGGCTCAACGTCGCGGCCAACTGCATCGACCGCCATCTCGCCGCGCGCGGCGACCAGACGGCGATCATCTGGGAGCCCGACGATCCGTCTGAGGCCGCGCAGGCGATCACCTACCGCGAACTGCACGAGCAGACCTGCCGCCTCGCCAACGTGCTCAAGGACCAGGGCGTGGGCCGCGGCGACCGCGTCGTGCTCTACCTGCCGATGATCCCGGAAGCCGCCTACGCGATGCTGGCCTGCGCCCGCATCGGCGCGATCCATTCGGTGGTCTTCGCCGGCTTCTCCCCGGACGCGCTGGCCAGCCGGGTCAACGGCTGCGAGGCCAAGGCGGTGATCACCGCCGACGAGGCGCCGCGCGGCGGCCGCAAGACCGCGCTCAAGGCCAATGCCGACAAGGCGCTGGCCAATTGCGATGCCTCGGTGAAGTGCCTGGTGGTCAAGCGCACCGGCGGGCAGACGGCGTGGAACGACGACCGCGATCTCGACCTGACGGCGGCGATGCAGGCCGCCACCGCCGATTGCCCGGCCGAGGAGATGGCGGCCGAGGATCCGCTGTTCATTCTCTACACGTCGGGCTCCACCGGCCAGCCCAAGGGCGTCGTCCACACCTCCGGGGGCTACCTGGTCTATGCCGCGCTGACCCACGAGGTGACCTTCGACTACCATGACGGCGACGTCTACTGGTGCACCGCCGATGTCGGCTGGGTGACCGGGCACAGCTACATCGTCTACGGCCCGCTGGCCAACGGCGCCACCACGCTGATGTTCGAGGGCGTGCCGACCTATCCCGACGCCTCGCGCTTCTGGCAGGTCTGCGAGAAGCACAAGGTGACCCAGTTCTACACCGCGCCGACGGCGATCCGGGCGCTGATGGGCCAGGGCAAGGCCCCGGTGGAGAAGTGCGACCTCTCCGCGCTGCGCATCCTCGGCACGGTGGGCGAGCCGATCAATCCCGAGGCCTGGAACTGGTACAACGAGGTGGTGGGCGGCGGCCGCTGCCCGATCGTCGACACCTGGTGGCAGACCGAGACCGGCGGCCACCTGCTGACCCCCCTGCCCGGCGCCCATGCCACCAAGCCCGGCGCCGCGATGAAGCCGTTCTTCGGCGTCGAGCCGGTGGTGCTGGAGCCCGAGAGCGGCAAGGTCATCGAGGAGAGCCCGGCCGAGGGCGTGCTGGCGATCCGCGCCTCCTGGCCCGGCCAGATGCGCACCGTCTGGGGCGATCACGACCGCTTCGAGACGACCTATTTCCAGCAATACAAGGGCTATTACTTCACCGGCGACGGCTGCCGCCGCGATGCCGACGGCGATTACTGGATCACCGGCCGGGTCGACGACGTGATCAACGTCTCGGGCCACCGCATGGGCACGGCCGAGGTCGAGAGCGCGCTGGTGGCGCATGACAAGGTGGCCGAGGCCGCGGTCGTGGGCTACCCGCACGACGTCAAGGGACAGGGCATCTACTGCTACGTCACGCTGATGTCGGGCGTCGAGGCCTCGGACGGGCTGAAGAAGGAGCTGCAGGACTGGGTGCGCTCCGAGATCGGGCCGATCGCCAAGCCCGACCTGATCCAGTTCGCCCCCGGGCTGCCGAAGACCCGGTCGGGCAAGATCATGCGCCGCATCCTGCGCAAGATCGCCGAGAACGATCCGGATTCGCTAGGCGACACCTCGACCCTCGCCGATCCCGAGGTCGTCGACGACCTGGTGGCCAACCGCATGAACAAGGGCTGAGAGCGATGGACGGAAGCAAGACCCCGCAGACCGCCCCGGTCTACATCCTGCTCGGCCCGCCGGGCGCCGGCAAGGGCACCCAGGCGCGCCTGATGGCGACCGGCCACGGGCTGGTCCAGCTCTCCACCGGGGACCTGCTGCGCGCCGCGGTGCGCGAGGGCACCCCGGCCGGGCAGCAGGCGCGGGCGGTGATGGAGGCCGGCGGCCTGGTCTCGGACGAGATCGTCATCGCCATCCTCAGCGACCGGCTGGCCGACCCGGACTGCGCCGGCGGCGTGATCCTCGACGGCTTTCCGCGCACCGCGGCGCAAGCCGCGGCGCTCGACGCGCTGCTGGCCGCGCGCGGCCAGAGGATCGACGCCGCGATCAGCCTTGAGGTCGAGGACGCGGCGATGGTGGAGCGGATCTCGGGCCGCTTCACCTGCGCGGGCTGCGGCGAGGGCTACCACGACAGCTTCAAGCCGCCCGCCACGGAGGGCGTCTGCGATCTCTGCGGCGGCACCAAGATGACCCGGCGCGCCGACGACCGCGCCGAGACGGTGGCGGCCCGGCTCGCGGCCTATCACGCCGAGACCGCGCCGCTGATCGGCCATTACGACCACGCGGGCGCGCTGCACCGGGTACCGGCGATGGGCGAGATCGACGCCATCGCCGAGGACCTGGCGCGCATCGTGACCGAGACCCGCGCCTGATCCGGCGCGGCAGGGAGGCCCGGGCGGCACCCCGCCCGGAACGCATTTCAAGGAGGAGGAACCGCTTGTCATGGCGGACAATCTGCACAGCCCGGCGCCCCGCGCCAGCGACGGAAGCGGCTACTGGAAGGCCAATATCCGTCTCATCGTCATCAGCCTGATCATCTGGGCGCTGGTGTCCTTCGGCTTCGGCATCCTGCTGCGGCCGCTGATCTCCGGCATCGAGGTGGGCGGCACCGATCTCGGCTTCTGGTTCGCCCAGCAGGGGTCGATCCTGATCTTCCTGGCGCTGATCTTCTTCTACGCCTGGCGGATGAACCGGCTCGACCGGCAATACGGCGTGGACGAGGAGTAACCCCATGGATCAGACGACGATCAACTTCATCTTCGTGGGCGCGTCCTTCGCGCTCTATATCGGCATCGCGATCTGGGCCCGCGCCGGCTCGACCTCGGAATTCTACGCCGCCGGCCGCGGCGTGCACCCGGTGACCAACGGCATGGCGACCGCGGCGGACTGGATGTCGGCGGCCTCGTTCATCTCGATGGCCGGCCTGATCGCCTTCACCGGCTACGACAACTCGACCTTCCTGATGGGATGGACCGGCGGCTACGTGCTGCTGGCGCTGCTGCTCGCGCCCTATCTGCGCAAGTTCGGCAAATACACCGTGTCGGAGTTCATCGGCGACCGCTTCTACTCGCCCACGGCGCGGCTCGTCGCGGTGATCTGCCTGATCATCGCCTCGGTGACCTACGTGATCGGCCAGATGACCGGCGTCGGCGTGGCCTTCGGCCGCTTCCTCGAGGTCGATGCCACCACCGGCCTGCTGATCGGCGCGGTGATCGTCTTCGCCTACGCGGTGTTCGGCGGCATGAAGGGCGTGACCTACACCCAGGTGGCGCAATACGTGGTGCTGATCCTTGCCTACACGATCCCGGCGATCTTCATCTCGCTGCAGCTGACCGGCAACCCGATCCCCGGGCTCGGCCTGTTCAGCAGCGTCGAGGCGACCGGCACGCCGCTGCTGCAGCAGCTCGACCAGATCGTCACCGATCTGGGCTTCAACGAGTACACGGCGCACAACGGCGACACCTTCAACATGGTGCTCTTCACCCTGTCGCTGATGATCGGCACGGCCGGCCTGCCGCACGTGATCATGCGCTTCTTCACCGTCCCCCGCGTCGCCGATGCGCGCTGGTCGGCGGGCTGGGCGCTGGTCTTCATCGCGCTTTTGTACCTCACCGCCCCGGCGGTCGGCGCCATGGCGCGGCTCAACATCACCACCCAGTTCTGGCCCGAAGGCGCCGAGGGCCAGGCGGTGAGCCTCGAGACCATCGAGAGCGATCCGGCCTATGACTGGATGCAAACCTGGCAGCAGACCGGCCTGCTGGGCTGGGAGGACAAGAACGGCGACGGCCGCATCCAGTACTACAACGACGGCTCCGAGGCGATGGCCGAGCGCGCCGCCGCGGAAGGCTGGCAGGGCAACGAGCTCACCAACTTCAACAACGACATCCTGGTGCTCGCCAACCCCGAGATCGCCAACCTGCCGGGCTGGGTGATCGGCCTCGTCGCGGCCGGCGGCCTGGCCGCGGCGCTGTCGACGGCGGCGGGCCTGCTGCTCGCCATCTCCTCGGCGGTCAGCCACGACCTGATCAAGGGCCAGCTCAATCCGGGGATCTCGGAGAAGGGCGAGCTGATGTGGGCGCGGATTGCCATGGCGGTGTCGATCGCGGTCGCCACCTGGCTCGGGATGAACCCGCCGGGCTTCGCGGCGCAGACCGTGGCGCTGGCCTTCGGCATCGCGGCGGCGTCGATCTTCCCGGCGCTGATGATGGGGATCTTCTCGACCCGCATCAACAACCGCGGCGCCGTGGCGGGGATGCTGGCCGGCCTGATCGTCACGCTGGTCTACATCTTCCTGCACAAGGGCTGGCTGTTCATCCCGGACACCAACTCCTTCACCGATGCCGATCCGCTGCTCGGCTCGATCAAGTCGACCTCGTTCGGCGCGGTGGGCGCGCTGATCAACTTTGCCACCGCCTACATCGTCTCCGGCATGACCAAGCCGGTGCCGGCGGAGATCCGCGAACTGGTCGAGAGCGTGCGCGTGCCGCGCGGCGCCGGCTCGGCCCAGACGCATTGATCCGGACCCGGGCCGTCCGTTCGGCCCGGGGCGTTTGAACCCGTCCCGTCCGCATTGCATGATGCGGGCGGGACATTGCGTTTCGGGGGACGGCATGACGCAGGACAGGACGGCGATCGGCGACTTCCTGACGACGCTCGCCCCCTTTGCCGCCCTGCCCGCCGAGACCCGCGCCGCGCTTGTCGAGGCGGTGCTGCCGCGCCGGGTCGCGGCCGGCGACCGGGTCTATGCCGTGGGCGCGCCGCTCGACGGGCTGCACCTCGTCATGCGGGGCGAGATCGAGGTTCGTGACGAACACGGCGTGCCGGTCTCGGTGCTCGGCCCGCACGCGATCTTCGGCGAACGCGGGCTGGCCCGCGACGGCCGCGCCGCCACCACCGCCACGGCGCTGAGCGACACAAGGCTGCTGATCCTGCCCGCCGCAACCTTCCGCGAGCTGATGGCCAGCGAGCCCGAGATCCGGCGCTTCTTCGAGCGCGAGCGCCGCATCCGCCCGGCCCGGCCCGACCTCGTCGCCACCCGGGCCGAGACGCTGATGTCGCGCCGGTTGGTCACCGCGCCGCCCGGGGTGAGCGTCCGCGACGCGGCGATCCGCATGCGCGAGGCCGGCGCCTCGTCGATCTGCGTGACCGAGGGCGAGCGGCTGGTCGGGCTGGTGACGCAGCGCGACCTGGCCGGCCGGATCGTCGCCGAGGGCCGCCCCGCGGAGACCCCGCTGGCCGAGGTCATGACCCGCGACCCGGTCACCCTGCCGCCCTCGGCGCTGGGTTCCGACGTGCTCAAGCTGATGCTGGAGCGCGGCATCGGCCACGTCCCGGTGGCCGAGCAGGGCCGCCTGCTCGGCATGATCACCCAGACCGACCTGACGCGCTGGCAGGCCAGCCGCCCGGCCGACCTCGCCGCCGAGATCGGCGGCGCCGAAAGCGCCGGCGACATCGCCCGGGTGACCGCGCGGATCCCGCAGATGCTGGCCCAGCTGGTGGCCTCCGGGCAGCGCCACGAGGTCACGACCCGGCTGGTCACCGACATCGCCGACGCCGCCACGCGGCGGCTCGTCACCCTCGCCGAGGCGCGGCTCGGCCCGGCGCCCTGCCGCTGGCTCTGGCTGGCCTGCGGCAGCCAGGGCCGGCAGGAGCAGAGCGGCATCACCGACCAGGACAATTGCCTGATCCTCGAGGACGGCGCGGGCGCGGCGGAACAGGCATATTTCGCCGAGTTCGCCGGCTTCGTCTGCGACGGGCTGAACGCCGCCGGCTACGTCTACTGCCCCGGCGACATGATGGCCAAGACGCCGCGCTGGTGCCAGCCGCTTTCGGTCTGGCGCGGCTATTTCCGCGACTGGATCGCGCATCCCCGCCCCGAGGCGCAGATGCTGGCCTCGGTGATGTTCGACCTGCGCCCGATCGCCGGCGATGTCGGGCTTTTCGCCGACCTGCACGAGGAGACGCTGGAGCGGGCGCGAAGCAATTCCATCTTCCGCGCCCACATGACCGCCAACGCGCTCAAGCACACGCCGCCGCTCGGCCTGTTCCGCGGCTTCGCGCTGATCCGCTCGGGCGAGCACCGGCGGATGATCGACCTCAAGCATTCCGGCGTGGTGCCGGTGATCGACCTGGCCCGGCTCTACGCCCTCGAAGGCACGCTGCTGCTGGCCAACACGCGCGCCTGGCTTGAGGTGACGCGCGCCGCCGGCATCGTGTCGCAGAGCGGCGGGCAGGACCTGCTCGACGCCTACGACCTGATCGCCGAGACCCGGCTGGCGCATCAGTGCCGGCAGGTCGGCGACGGGGTGCCGCCGGACAATTTCCTTGCACCCCCGGACCTTTCGGATTTCGATCGGGCGCATCTCAGGGATGCCTTCGTGGTGGTCAAGGGCATGCAATCGGCCGTCGGCCAGGGCCGGCATCTGCTCGGATGAGCGAGCGCGCCGCGCCTTCGGGGCGTGGCGCGGAAGGGAGAGGAGCGCGCATGGCGCTGGAACTGTTTGCGGTGATCGTCGCGGGCTTCGCCGGGGCCGGCGCGATGCTGCTGCTGCGCCGCCTGACCGGCGGCCGCATCGCCGCCTGGCTGGTGCCGGTGGGCGCCGGGCTGGCGATGCTCGCCGCCACCATCTCGAGCGAATACGGCTGGTACGCGCGCACCAGCGCCGGCCTGCCCGAGGGCTTCGCGGTGGCCGACACGGTGCGCGAACGCGTCTGGTACCGGCCTTGGACCTACGCCGCGCCGATGGTCACGCGCTTCGTCGCGGTCGACCGGGCCGGCCGCCGCCCGCACCCCGAGGCCGGGGAGACCTACCTCGCCGATCTCTACTTCCTCGCCCGCTGGCGCCCAGTTCGGGCGGTGCAGATGATGGTCGATTGCGGCGCCGGGCGGCGCGCCGACCCGCTGCGGAACGGCGCCGCGCCGGTCTGGCGCACGGTCGGCCCCGACGACCCGATCGTCGCCGCCACCTGCGGGCCGGCGTGATGCGCCGCACCGGGCTCCGGCGGCGCATCCTCGGGCTCTGCGCCGGGCTCGCGGCGGGCGCCATCCTGGCCGTCGGCGCGGCGCTCTGGATCGGCGCGCAGAGCGGCCCGGGCGGCTGGGCCACCGCCTTCGTGATCGCCGCCTTCGCGCAGCTCGGCCTCGTCACCCTGGTCTGGTACGTGCTCGACCAGAGCGTCGCCCGGCCGGTCGACCGGATCGCCGCCGAGCTTCGGGTCCGCGCCCATGCCGGCCATTCCGGCGCCCTCGATCTTGCCGATGCGCAGCATCTGGGCGATCTCGCCCCGGCCGCCGACGCGGTGACCCGGGCGCTGGGCGCGGCGACGCTCGAGACCGCGCAGGCGGTGGCCGCCGAGACCGCGCATCTGGAGGCCGAGCGGGCCCGGCTGACGGCGCTGCTGACCGAGATCCCGGTGGCCTGCCTGATGGTCAACGCCGCCAACCGGATCGTGCTCTATGACGGCCAGGCCGCCGAGATCCTGGCCCAGAGCCACACGCCGCGGCTGCTCGCCGATCCCGGGGATTATTTCGACCCCGACACCCTGAGCGCGGCGCGCGCCAAGATGCAGCGCAGCGGGCTCGAGGTGGATTTTCACCTGCGCGCCGCCGACGGCGCGCTGCGCTACAGCGCCAAGATGAAGCCGATGGAGGATGGCGGCTACCTGCTCGTCATCGACGATGCCGAGACCCGGCTGCCGCCCGAGGCCGCACGCCCCATCGTCTACGATTTCGCCCTGCTCGACGCCGCGCCGCAGGCGGCGCTCGAGGCGACGGCGCTGTCGAGGCTCTGCTTCTGCGTCTTCGACACCGAGACCACCGGGCTGCTGCCGCACCGCGACGAGGTGGTGCAGATCGGCGCGGTGCGGGTGCTGAACGGCCGCCTGGTGCCGGGCGAGCGGCTGGAGACGCTGGTCGATCCGGGCCGGCCGATCCCCGAGGCCGCGACCCGGGTGCACGGGATCGGCGATCACGCCGTCGCGGGCGCGCCCGACATCGCCATGGCCGGCCGCAGGCTGCACGCCTTCGCCCGGGAGGCGGTGATCGTGGCCCACAACGCCCCCTTCGACATGGCCTTCCTGCGCCGCCATGCCGACCGCATGGGTGTCGAGTGGAGCCACCCGGTGATCGACACGGTGCTGGTCTCGGCGGTCTTGTTCGGGATCACCGAGACGCATACGCTGGACGCGCTGTGCCGTCGTCTGGGCATCGCGCTGCCGGCCGAGCGCCGGCACACCGCGATGGGCGATGCCGAGGCCACGGCACAGGCGCTGCTGCGGATGATCCCGATGCTCGAAGGGCGCGGCATCACCACGCTGGGCGCGCTGCTGGCCGAGACCAAGCGGTACGGCCGATTGCTGGAGGATCTGAATTGAACGCGCTATGGGCAGGCATCCGCCGATCCGCCGGCGGCATCGGAACGCCGGTAGCGCGTGCTGCATTTGCCACCGACAAGTTACGCTACCGGAAGGAATTTTTGATGTCTCGTGCGTTCGCTCTTCCCCTGCGCACGGCTCTGCTCGCGGTCCTTGTCACAGGGCTGCCGGCGCCGGTGCTGGCCGGGAACGATTGCCCCCCGGGGCTCGCCAAGAAGGCCAATGGCTGCACGCCGCCGGGTCTCGCGCAGGCCGGCGCGGTGGGGCAGCAGAAAGGCAAGAAGGCGGGCCGGTCCGACACCCGGCGCTACGGCGTCGGGGAACGAATCGACGGGCCCTTCTCGATCCTGCGCGATCCCCGGCGGTATCGGCTGGACCCGGACTTCAAATATGCCCGGGTCGGCGACCGCGTCTACCTGATCCACCCCGAAACGCGCGAGGTGCTCGACGTGCTCGGCTCGATCTCGCGCCTTCTCGACTGAGCCCCCGGCCCGGTCCTGGCCCCTTTGCAAAGCGCCCGGCCGCAGCGGCCGGGCGTTTTGTCATTCGGCGGCGATCTTCTTCGGGTCGAGCATCGGGCGCAGGTATCTCCCGGTGTGGCTTTCCGCCACCTCCACCACGTCCTCCGGCGTGCCCTCGGCCACGATCCGGCCGCCGCCATCGCCACCCTCGGGACCGATGTCGATGAGCCAGTCGGCGGTCTTGATGACGTCCAGATTGTGCTCGATCACCACCACCGTGTTGCCCTGCTCGACCAGCTCGTGGAGCACCTCGAGGAGCTTGCGCACATCCTCGAAATGCAGGCCCGTCGTGGGCTCGTCGAGGATATAGAGCGTGCGGCCGGTGGAGCGGCGCGCCAGCTCCTTCGACAGCTTGACCCGCTGCGCCTCGCCGCCCGACAGCGTCGTGGCCTGCTGGCCGACCTTGATGTAGCCGAGGCCGACCCGCATCAGCGCGTCCATCTTCTCGCGGATCGACGGCACCGCCTTGAAGAAGTCCTGCGCATCCTCGACGGTCATCTCCAGCACGTCGGCGATCGACTTGCCCTTGAAGGTCACCTCCAGCGTCTCGCGGTTGTAGCGCGCGCCCTTGCAGGTCTCGCAGGTGACGTAGACATCCGGCAGGAAGTGCATCTCGATCTTGATCAGGCCGTCGCCCTGGCAGGCCTCGCAGCGCCCGCCCTTGACGTTGAACGAGAAGCGCCCCGGCTTGTAGCCGCGCGCCTTCGCCTCCGGCAGCCCGGCGAACCAGTCGCGGATCGGGGTGAAGGCGCCGGTATAGGTCGCGGGGTTCGACCGCGGCGTGCGCCCGATCGGGCGCTGGTCGATGTCGATGACCTTGTCGAGATGCTCCAGCCCCTTGATCGTCTCGCAGGGCGCCGGGGTGTGGCGGGCGCCGTTGAGCCGCATCGAGGCGGTCTTGAACAGGGTCTCGATGGTCAGCGTCGACTTGCCGCCCCCGGAGACCCCGGTGACGCAGACGAACTTGCCGAGCGGGAACTTGGCGGTGACGTCGTGCAGGTTGTTGCCGCTGGCCTTGACCACCGTCACCGCCTTCTTGTTGCCCTTGCGGCGCTTGGCGGGGACCGAGATCTCCCGGGTGCCGGCGAGGTACTGACCGGTCACCGACTCGGCGTTGGCGGCGATTTCGGCCGGCGTGCCGTGGGCCACCACCTCGCCGCCATGCACGCCGGCGCCGGGGCCGATGTCGAAGACGTAATCGGCCTCGCGGATCGCCTCTTCGTCATGCTCCACCACGATCACCGTGTTGCCCTGGTCGCGCAGGTTCTTCAGCGTCGTGAGCAGCCGGTCATTGTCGCGCTGGTGCAGGCCGATCGAGGGCTCGTCGAGCACGTAGAGCACGCCGGTGAGACCCGAGCCGATCTGGCTGGCCAGCCGGATGCGCTGGCTCTCGCCGCCCGACAGCGTGCCGGCATTGCGCGACAGGGTCAGGTATTCGAGGCCGACATTGTTGAGAAAGCCGAGACGCTCGCGGATCTCCTTGAGGATGGCGCGGGCGATCTCGTTCTTCTGTTGCGTCAGGTCCGCGGGCACGCCCTCGCACCAGTCGAAGGCCTGCTTGATCGACATCTCGACCACCTGGCCGATATGCAGTCCGCCGATCTTCACCGCCAGCGCCTCCTCGCGCAGCCGGTAGCCGCCGCAGGAGGAGCACGGCTTGTTGTTCTGGTAGCGCTCGAATTCCTCGCGGATCCAGTTCGAGTCGGTCTCGCGGTAACGCCGCTCCATGTTCGGGATGACGCCCTCGAAGACCCGGGTGACGTTGTAGACCCGCCCGCCCTCGTCGTAGCGGAAGGCGATCTGGTCGTCGCCGGAGCCGAACAGGAAGACCTGCTGGACATGCGCCGGCAGATCCTTCCACGGCGTCGCGGCGTCGAATTCGTAATGCCGGGCCAGCGCCTGGATGGTCTGGGTGAAATAGGGCGACTTGCCCTTGCGCCACGGCGCGATGGCGCCCTTGGAGATGCTCAGCCCGGCATCCGGCACCACCAGCCGCTCGTCGAAGAACAGCTCCGCCCCGAGGCCGCCGCAATCCGGGCAGGCGCCGAAGGGCGCGTTGAAGGAAAACAGCCGCGGTTCGATCTCGGGGATGGTGAAGCCCGAGACCGGGCAGGCGAAGTTCTCCGAGAAGGTGATGCGCTCGGGCTGCGGCGCCTCCTCGCCCTCGGCGGCGCGCGGCGCGGTCTCCAGCACCGCGATGCCGGAGGCCAGGTCGAGCGCCGTGCGGAACGAATCCGCCAGCCGGGTCTCCATGCCCTCGCGCACCACGATGCGGTCCACCACCACGTCGATGTCGTGGCGGAACTTCTTGTCGAGCTTCGGCGGGCTGTCGAGTTCGTGGAACTCGCCGTTGACCTTGACGCGCTGGAAGCCCTGCTTCCTGAGTTCGAGGAATTCCTTGCGGTACTCGCCCTTGCGGTCGCGCACGATGGGGGCCAGCAGGTAGCCCCGGGTGCCCTCCTCCATCGCCATCACGCGGTCGACCATGTCCTGCACCTGCTGGGCCTCGATCGGCTGGCCGGTGGCCGGGCTGTAGGGCGTGCCGACGCGGGCGAACAAGAGCCGCAGGTAATCGTAGATCTCGGTCACCGTGCCGACCGTCGAGCGCGGGTTCTTCGAGGTCGTCTTCTGCTCGATGGAGATCGCCGGGCTGAGGCCCGAGATGTGATCGACGTCTGGCTTTTCCATCATGTCGAGGAACTGCCGCGCATAGGCCGACAGGCTCTCGACATAGCGGCGCTGGCCCTCGGCGTAGATCGTGTCGAAGGCGAGGCTGGACTTGCCCGAGCCCGACAGGCCGGTGATCACCACCAGCTCGTCCCGGGGAATGTCCACGTCGATGTTCTTGAGGTTGTGCTCGCGCGCGCCGCGCACCTCGATATGCTTCAGCTCGGCCATCTCGCCCCCGGTGTCGGCAACGGTTAAGACATAGTTGATGCGGCCCGGTCAGCCAACCGAAAACCGCGAACGAAACGCGAACCCGCTGTCACCGGCGGAGCCTCGCCATCGGTCTGCGGCATCCGCCCCGCCCGGCAGCGGCGAACCCCGTGGCCCGGCATATAGGAAGCCCGGCCGCGTCCTGCCATGGGCGATGCCGGGAATGGCGCATCGGTCGCAGGCGCTCCGGCCGCCCCGGGGAGTGGTGGCGGGGACTTGGCGACGGGGCCGCGATGCTAGTTAGTGGGGCGACACGCCCGGAACCGGAGACCCCGCATGCGCCGCCTGTTGTTCGCCCTCGCCCTGTACGCGCTGCCGGTCTCGGCCCAGGAGGATGCGGAGCCGGTGGAGCTGCGCCTGCGCGCCACGCTGTCGGAAAACGGCCCGGCCGCCGAGGCGCCGCTCGACTGGCGGATCAGCGACGAGGGCGGCGTGGTCTACGAGACCCGCGGCGGCGCCCGGCTGGCGCGGGACCTGCCGCCCGGGCGCTACAGCGTCGAGGTCACGCGCCCCGACGGCGCCGGCGCCCGCGCCGACGTGATCCTGCGCCCCGACCGTCCGCGCGACCTTGCCCTGGCGCTGCCCGCGCCGCAGCCCGAGGTGACGCTGGAGGCCGCCGGCCGCGGCACGGCCGGGGCCACGATCCCGGTCACCTGGAGCGGGCCCGGCGCCCGGGGCGATTACGTGGCCGTCGGTCTGCCCGGAAACCAGCGCGACCTGGCCTATACCTATGCCGCCGACGGCAGCCCGCTCGCGCTGCGCCTGCCATCGGAGGCCGGGCGCTACGAGATCCGCTACCGCCGCGGCGATGACGGCACGGTGCTGGCCCGGCACGCGATCGAGGTCGGCGCGGTGACGGCGAGCCTGACCGCCGAGGAAGACGCCGATGCCGGCGCCCTGCTGCCGCTGGTCTGGACCGGGCCGGATTATCCCAACGACTACCTTGCCGTGGCGCGTCCCGGGGCGGCGGATTACCTGGCCTATGTCTACACCCGGACCGGCAGCCCGGCGCTGCTGCGCATGCCGGCGGAGCCCGGGACCTACGAGCTGCGCTATGTCATGGCACAGGACCGCAAGGTGCTCGCCACCCGCCCGGTCGAGGTGCTGCCGGTCGAGGCCATGCTCGACGCGCCCGACCGCATTCCCGCGGGGGCCGAGCTGCGGGTCGGCTGGGACGGCCCGGCCTATCCCGAGGACCGCATCGCGGTGGTCGATCCCGGCTCCGGCCTGGTGGTCTCGGAGGTGCCGGCCAGCCAGGGCTCGCCGGCCCGCCTGCCGGCGCCGCTGGCCGCCGGGCCGCACGAGCTGCGCTACCTGATGGGGCCGGAAAAGGCGGTGCTGGCGCGCCGGCCGCTGGAGGTCGCGGCGGTCACCGCGCAACTGTCCGCGGTGTCCGAGGCCGCCGCCGGGGCGCCGGTGGCGGTGGCCTGGGAGGGGCCGGGCTACGACGGCGACTACATCGCCGTGGCGCGGCCCGACGCCGAGGATTACGCGGTCTTCCGGCCGGCCCGCGAGGGCACGCCGCTGATCGTCGACATGCCCACCGAACCGGGCGACTGGGAGCTGCGCTACGTCGCCTCGGGCGCCGGCGAGGCGGTCCTGGCGCGGCGGACGATCACCCTCGCCCCGGTCGCCGCCCGGCTCGAGGCGCCGGCGGAGGTGGCGGCCGGTGCGCCCTTCGCGGTGACCTGGGAGGGCCCGGATTACCGCCGCGACTATCTCGGCCTGGTCGGCGCCGGGGCGCCGGACGGCGAGACCATGCGCGCGGTCTATACCAGCCAGGACAGCCCGCTGGTGCTGCGCGCCCCGGACATCCCCGGCGCGTACGAACTGCGCTACCATCTCGGCCGCGACGACCGCGTCATCGCCCGGCTGCCGCTCCGCGTCACCGCGCCCGACTAGCACCGGGCGCGGGCGCGAATAGCACCGGGCGCGGGCGCGACGCACGGCGCATCCGAATCGCATCGCCCCCGGGCCGGCAACGGCGCGCGCGGATTTCCGGATTCCTCGCATCGCACCCGTCGCGCGCAACAAATGGAAAGAAAACCCACCCCTGCGCACATCTTTTCGCGCAAATCGTGGTTGACGCCCCCGGAGCACGGTCGTATGCACGGATGGCACGGAAAGGTTAGGTCCATGTTCCCTCTTATCGTAATTGATGTAAGGCTGTGGCGCATGGGCCGGTGACGGACCCCTGATCGGACCGATGCGCCCCCGACCGACCCTCGGGGGCTTTTTTGTGCGCGGCGGGATGCCCAGATGCCGCGAACGACGCCTGAAACGGAGCGGATGAGATGACCAAGGCGATGACCGGAGCGAAGATGGTGGTGCAGGCCCTCAGGGATCAGGGCGTCGAGGTGATCTTCGGCTATCCCGGCGGCGCGGTGCTTCCGATCTACGACGAGATCTTCCAGCAGAACGACATCCGCCACATCCTCGTGCGTCACGAACAGGCCGCGGTGCATGCCGCCGAGGGCTATGCCCGCGCCACCGGCAAGCCGGGCGTCGTGCTGGTCACCTCCGGCCCCGGCGCCACCAATGCGGTGACCGGCATCACCGACGCGCTGATGGATTCGATCCCGCTGGTCGTCCTGACCGGCCAGGTCCCGACCTTCATGATCGGCTCGGACGGCTTCCAGGAGGCCGACACGGTCGGCATCACCCGGCCCTGCACCAAGCACAACTGGCTGGTCAAGGATACCGGATCGCTCTCCGCGACTATCCACGAGGCCTTCCACGTCGCCACGTCGGGCCGGCCCGGCCCGGTGCTGGTCGACATCCCCAAGGACGTGCAGTTCGCCTCGGCCGAGTACCAGCCCAAGGCGCGCGCCAAGACCGCGCGCTACCAGCCCAAGGTGAAGGGCGACATGGAGATGATCACCCGTCTCGTCGAGGCGCTGGAGACCGCCGAGCGGCCGGTCTTCTACACCGGCGGCGGCGTGATCAATTCCGGCCCGGCGGCGAGCCAGCTGCTGCGCGAACTGGTGGACGCCACCGGCATTCCGATCACCTCGACGCTGATGGGGCTCGGCGCCTATCCGGCCTCGGGCCGCAGCTGGCTCGGCATGCTGGGCATGCACGGGCTCTACGAGGCCAACCTCGCGATGCATGGCTGCGACCTGATGATCAACGTCGGCGCCCGCTTCGACGACCGCATCACCGGCCGCATCGACGCCTTCTCGCCGCGGTCGACCAAGGCGCATATCGACATCGACCCCTCCTCGATCAACAAGGTGGTGCGCGCCGACATCCCGCTTCTGGGCGATGTCGGCCACATCCTCGAGGACGTGCTGAAGGTCTGGAAGGCGCGCGGCCGCAAGGTCAACCGCGAGGGCCTGCAGCGCTGGTGGGCGCAGATCGAGGACTGGAAGAAGACCGACTGCCTGAAGTTCAAGCCTTCGGAAGGCGCGATCAAGCCGCAGCACGCCGTGGCCCGGCTCGAGGCGCTGACCAAGGGCCGCGACCGCTACATCTGCACCGAGGTCGGCCAGCACCAGATGTGGGCGGCGCAGTATCTCGGCTTCGAGGATCCGAACCGCTGGATGACCTCCGGGGGCTTGGGCACCATGGGCTACGGCTTCCCGGCCTCGATCGGGGTGCAGGTGGCGCATCCCGAGGCGCTGGTGATCAACGTCGCCGGCGAGGCGTCGTGGCTGATGAACATGCAGGAGATGGGCACCGCCATCCAGTACCGCCTGCCGGTCAAGCAGTTCATCCTCAACAACGAGCGGCTGGGCATGGTGCGGCAATGGCAGGAGCTGCTGCACGGCGAGCGCTATTCGCATTCCTGGTCCGAGGCCCTGCCAGATTTCGTCAAGCTCGCCGAGGCGTTCGGCGCCAAGGGCATCAAGTGCGACGATCCCGCCGATCTCGACGACGCGATTGCCGAGATGCTGGCCTATGACGGCCCGGTGATCTTCGACTGTCTCGTGGAGAAGCACGAGAACTGCTTCCCGATGATCCCGTCGGGCGAGCCGCACAACAAGATGCTGCTCGGCGAGGCCTCGACCAAGGACGCCATCAAGTCGGGCGGCGCGGTGCTGGTCTGAGCGCCCCGGGCGCGGTCCGCCGCGCCCCCTCTCCGCCCTGCCCGAACAGAATTTCAGGAACCACGACGCGATGAACGCACTCAACATCAAGAAGGGCTCGACGAAACACTCGGCCTACAATCTCCGCCCGACCTTCTCGGAGAATCTCGAGACCCACACGCTGGCGGTGCTGGTGGACAACGAGGCCGGGGTGCTGGCGCGGGTCATCGGGCTGTTCTCGGGGCGCGGCTACAACATCGAGAGCCTCACCGTGGCCGAGGTCGACCACCAGGGCCATCTCAGCCGCATCACCATCGTCACCACCGGCACGCCCCAGGTGATCGAGCAGATCAAGGCGCAGCTCGGGCGGATGATCCCGGTGCACGACGTGCACGACCTCACCGCCGAAGGCCCGTCGGTGGAGCGCGAACTGGCGCTGCTGCGCGTCGAGGGCAGCGGCGAGAAGCGCGTCGAGGCGCTGCGCCTGGCCGACATCTTCCGCGCCCAGGCGGTGGATTCGACGCTCGAGAGCTTCGTCTTCCAGATCACCGGCACGCCGGAAAAGGTCGATGCCTTCGCCGACCTGATGCGCCCGCTGGGTCTGAAGGAGATCGCCCGGACCGGCGTCGCGGCGCTGGCCCGCGGCGCCTGAGCGCTGGCGCGTCCCGCGGGGCGCTGCCCCGGGCCCCGAACCACCACACTGCACGAGCGCGCGGCTCCCCGGCGGGACCGCGCGTTCTGCCTGTATGGCGGGCGCGCGACCGAGCCTGGCATGGCGCGCGCCGGGCGCGCGCTCCGGTCTGTGAGAGAGTTGCCGCCGCGCTGCGACGGCTAGGCGCTGCGCCGGGTGCCGGCGGGGGCCGGGCGGACCCGCGCCAGCCGCGCCGGCAGGTCGGGAAAGCCCGCCGGTTCCACCAGTTCCGGATCGATCACCCGGCGCGGCGCGCGTTCCTCGCGCAGCTGGAACCGCACCAGATCGCCCGGCGCCAGCGTCGGGCGCGTTCCGCAAAGCGGCGGACTGGCGCCGAGATATGCAAGATCGCCATGGTCGTCGCACCAGATGACCGCGCGGCCATCCGCATCATCGCACCAGATGACAACCCCAAGCAGGAGAGATTTCGCCATTCCAGGCACCCCTCAACCCAAACATCCAACCCGTACCGACCTGTGCCACGTGGTCAGTCTACGGAGCCGGCGGGAGCCAAGTCAGGCGGCCGCCTGTAACAGCGGGGTTGCATTTTGTGCCGGAACGGGGGCTTAATTGAAGCGGTACCGCGTCAGGCATGACGCCGATCAGCGTCGAAACGGGGGCGTCGCGGCACCGAGTGGGTTTCATGGTTCCGAATGGGGTTTCGGGGAGAACGCCGATGAGGATGATGGCTGACGAGCGCAGCCCGGCCGAGCTGCGCGACATGCTCGGAGCGAACCTGCAATTGCTCGCAGCTTCGGCGGAATCGATCTCGGCGCTGTGCCGCGAACTGGGCATCAACCGCACCCAGTTCAACCGCTACCGCGCCGGCGAGAGCTTCCCCCGCCCCGACGTGCTCTACCGCATCTGCCGGTATTTCGACGTCGATGCGCGCATTCTCCTCGAGCCGGTGGAGAAGCTGCGCGCCACGTCGGTGGACCTGCTGCACCATCCCGAGATCGCCGAATTCGTCGGCGCCGGCTCGGTGGTGCTCGACGAAAGCCAGTTCCCCTCCGGCTTCTACCGGTTCTCGCGCCGGAGCTTCGTCGCCCCCGACCGCTACCTGCGCGGGCTGGTCTACGTCTACCGCCGCGACGGCTACGCCTTCATCCGCGGCTACGAGGCCAAGGAAGCGATGCGCCAGCAGGATCTGGCCCCGACGCCGCGCAACCGCGAGTTCCGCGGCTTCCTGATGCCCCAGGAATCCGGCATCGCGGCGCTGGTCAGCCGGCGCGACGCGCTCACCATCTCGTTCAACTTCCTGTCGCGGGTGCCGTCCTTCGAGAACAATTACTGGGTCGGCTACGTCACCCGCACGGTGCCGGAATCGGCCTCCGGCCACCGCGTCACCCGGCTGGTCTACGAATATCTCGGCCGCCGTGGCGACCGGGTCCGCGGCGCGGCTCGCGAGACCGGGCTGTGCAGCGCCGAGGCGCTGCCGGTGTTCCACCGCACCCAGCTCAAGACCGAGACCGTCGAGAGCTGAGGCCCGGCGCCCGGCGCCTCACTCGGCCTGGGCGTCGGCCCGGCTCTTGCCCGAGACCTTGAGCGCCAGCGTCGCCGCCATGAACTGGTCGAGCGCACCGTCGAGCACGCCCTGGGTGTCCGAGGTCTCCACCGAGGTGCGCAGATCCTTCACCATCTGGTAGGGCTGCAGCACGTAGGAGCGGATCTGGTTGCCCCAGCCGGCCTCGCCCTTGGCCTCGTGCTGGGCGTTGATCTCGGCATGCCGGCGGTCGAGCTCGAGCTGGTAGAGCCGGGATTTCAGCGCCTTCATGGCGATGTCGCGGTTCTGGTGCTGCGACTTCTCCGACGAGGTCACGACGATGCCGGTCGGGTGGTGGGTGATCCGCACCGCCGAGTCGGTGGTGTTGACGTGCTGGCCGCCGGCCCCCGAGGAGCGGTAGGTGTCGATGCGGATATCGGCCGGGTTGACTTCGATGTCGATGTTGTCGTCGACCACCGGGTAGACCCAGACGCTGGCAAACGAGGTCTCGCGCGTGCCCTTGCCGAAGGGCGAGATCCGCACCAATCGGTGCACGCCGCTCTCGGTCTTCAGCCAGCCATAGGCGTTGGGGCCGGAGATCTTGTAGGAGACCGACTTGATGCCGGCTTCCGATCCCGGTTCCTCGGATTGCAGCTCGACCTCGTAGCCCTTCTTCTCGGCCCAGCGGACATACATGCGCTGCAGCATCTGCGCCCAGTCGCAGGCCTCGGTGCCGCCGGCGCCGGCATTGATCTCGAGGAAGGTGTCGTTGCCGTCGGCCTCGCCGTCGAGCAGCGCCTCGAGCTCCTTGGTCGCCGCGGTCCCGGCCAGCGCCTTAAGCGCCTCCTCGGCCTCGGTGACGACCTCGTCGTCGCCCTCCGCCTCGCCGAGCTCGATCAGCTCGACCTGGTCGGAGAGATCCTGCTTGATCGTCCGGTAGGTCTCCATCTGGTCGACCAGCATCTGGCGTTCGCGCATCAGCTTCTGCGCCGCCGCGGGGTCGTTCCACAGATTCGGATCCTCGACCCGCGCGTTGAATTCCTCGAGCCGGTGCTGGGCGGTCTCCCAGTTCAGCCGCTGGCCCAGCAGGTCCAGCGATTTCTCGATCCGTTCGACGATGTTCTCGATTTCGGCCCGCATGATCCAACCTGCCCTTTCGACTGGCGGGTGTGATACTAGAGCCGCCGCGAAGCGGCAAGTCGCGCCCGGGACACGGATCCGCACGGAATGCGGCGGCGCGGGCCGGGACGGCAGATTGAGCTTGCGAGACCGGCCCCGAGTGCGCTCACCCTTAGGGCGAGCAGTCCACACATTCGGTCGGGAGGCCGCATGACCCAAACCCTCTCCGGCGTCACCGTGCTCGACCTGACGCGCGACACGGTGGGCCCCTTCGCCGCGCTGACCCTCGCCGATCTCGGCGCCCGCGTAATCAAGGTCGAACGCCCCGGCACCGGCGACCCGGCGCGCCAGACCCTGCCGGTGAAGGACGGCCGCAGCGCCTATTTCGCGGCGCTCAACCACTCCAAGTCGTCGATCGCGCTCGACCTGCGCGCGGCCGCCGATTGCGCCATCCTCGAGGGCCTAATCGGGCGCGCCGACGTGCTGCTCGAAAGCTTCCGCCCGGGCGTTCTGGAGCGGCTCGGCTACGGCTGGAGCCGGCTGCACCGCGACCATCCGCACCTGATCCTCGGCTCGCTCTCGGCGCATGGCCAGACCGGGCCGGCGGCGCGCCGGCCGGGCTGCGAGGTCACCGCCCGCGCCCGCTCCGGCGCGCTGGCCGATGCCGCCACCGGGACCGGCGGCACCGGCATGGCGGGGGCGCTGTTCCTGGCCCAGGGGGTGCTCGCGGCGCTCTTCGACCGCGCCCGCGGCGGGCCCGGACGCCATGTCGACGTGGCGCTGCTGGATGCGCAGCTGGCGGTGGCCGATCACGCCGTGGCCTGGCTCGGCGCCGCCGAGGGGCCGGACCTGCCGCCGGCCGGCCACCCCTCCTGCGCCCCCTCCGGGCTGGTCGAGGCCGCCGATGGCCGCTTCGCTCTGGCGGCCAGCAACGACCGCCTGTTCGAGAAGCTCTGCATGACCCTGTCGCTGCCGCTGAGCGACGATCCGCGCTTTGCCGACAACCCGTCGCGCTGCCGCAATGCCCGCCTGCTGACGCGTCACATCGAGACGGTGACACTCGAGAAGCCGCGGGCGCACTGGATCGCGCTGCTCGAGGCGGCAGGCATCCCGGTGGCGCCGGTGCAGTCGCGGGCCGCGGTGCTGCGCGACCCGCAGCTGGCGGCGCGCAACATGATCGTCGACGTGCTCGACCGCAACGGCCGCCAGGCCTTCAAGGCGGCGGGCAACCCGATCAAGCTCTCGGACGCCACCGACCGCACGGCGCGCGGCGCCGCCCCGGATCTCGACGGCAATCGCGGCGAGATCCTGCACTGGCTGAACGGCGCCTCGGCGGCGCATGGCAAGTAGCCCCGGCGCCGCCGGCGCTCAGCGGTAGAGCAGCGACCGGCCCTCGGAGAACAGGTGCACCTTCTCCGGCGCCGCTCCCATGCGCACCGAACGGCCGCGCAGGTCGGCATGCACGCCCGGCAGCTTGCCGATCACCGGCTCGCCGCCGGCGGCCTCGAAATAGAGCAGCGTGACCTCGCCCAGCGCCTCGGTGATGTCGACGCGGCCCTCGTAGATATGCGGCTCCTCGGGGCCGCATTCGATGAAGTCTTCGGGCCGCACCCCGACATTCACCGTCAGCCCCATATCCTCCGCCCCGGTCGGCACCGTCGAGACCGCCCGGCCGCCGCCCGCCATCTCCACCACCGTGCGCGCCCCGGTCTCGACCACCCGGCCCGGCAGCAGGTTCATCGCCGGCGAGCCGATGAACTGCGCCACGAACTCGCTGTTCGGCCGCTCGTAGAGCTCGAGCGGCGCGCCGACCTGGGCGATGCCCTTGTTGGCCAGCACGACGATGCGGCTGGCCAGCGTCATCGCCTCGATCTGGTCGTGGGTGACGTAGATCATGGTGCTGTCGGGCATCGATTCCTTGAGCTGCGCGATCTCGATCCGGGTCGCCACGCGAAGCGCCGCGTCGAGGTTCGAGAGCGGCTCGTCGAAGAGATAGACCTTGGGATCGCGCACGATCGAGCGGCCGATCGCCACGCGCTGGCGCTGGCCGCCCGACAGCGCCTTGGGCAGGCGGTCGAGATAGGGCTCGAGCTGCAGGATGCGCGCCGCCTTGGTGACCGCGGCGTCGATCTCCTGCTTCGACTTCTTGGCGAGCTTCAGGGCGAAGCTCATGTTGTCGCGCACCGTCATGTGCGGGTAGAGCGCGTAGGACTGGAACACCATGGCGATGCCGCGCTGCGCGGGGGGCACCTCGTTGACCACCTGGCCGTCGATCTCCAGCGTGCCGCCGGTGATCTTCTCCAGCCCCGCGATCATTCGCAAAAGGGTCGACTTGCCGCAGCCCGAGGGCCCGACGAAGACCACCAGTTCCCCCTGCCGGATGTCGAGATTGATGTCCTTGAGGACCTCCACGGCCCCGCCATAGGTCTTCTCGACGCCGGTCAGTTTCAGATTGGCCATCGCGAGGCTCCCTCCCCTTCAGTGATGCTCGCCGGTCCGCAGCAGCAGCGCCGGCTGCCACGGGCCGAGATGCAGCTTGCCGTCGGGCGCCGGCCCGGTGGAGCCGAGCTCCACGCCGATCTGACGCCAGGCGCCCGCCGGCAGGTCGATCAGGCCGGGATCGCCGCTCAGGTTGAAGGCGCAGAAGATCTCCTCCTCGTCCTTCGAGCGGTGGAAGATCAGCACGTCGCCCTCGGCCCGCATGCCGTTCTGCGCCCCGGTGCGCAGCGCCTCGTGGGCGTGGCGGAAGCCGATGGCGCGGCGGTAATGATGCAGGATCGCCGCCGGGTCCTGCTCCTGGGTCGAGACCGCACGGTTCAGGTGCTCGTGGCTGACCGGCAGCCAGGGCCGGCCTGAGGTGAAGCCGCCATTCTGGTTGGTCGGCTCCCAGACCATCGGCGTGCGGCAGCCGTCGCGGCCCTTGAAGGAGGGCCAGAACTTCTTGCCGTAAGGGTCCTGCAGATCCTCGAAGGCGATCTCGGCCTCGGGCAGCGCCAGTTCCTCGCCCTGGTAGATGCAGCAGGAGCCGCGCAGGCACATCATCAGGGTGGTGAAGCAGCGCGCCCCGGCCTCGGTCAGGTTCCAGCGCGAGATGTGGCGCGGCACGTCGTGGTTGGAAAACGCCCAGCAGGCCCAGCCCTGGGCCGCCACCGCCTCCACCTGGTCGAACACGGTGGCGATGTAATGCGCTGTCGGCATGTGGTCGGAGAGCAGCTCGAAGGCATAGCTCATGTGAATCTTGTCGTCGCCGCCGGTATATTCGCCCAGCACCTCGAGCCCGCGCAGATCCTCGCCGACCTCGCCCACCGCGGCGGCGTTGTACTCGTTCATCAGGCTGCGCAGCTTGCGCAGGAATTCGAGGTTCTCCGGCTGGGTCTTGTCGTAAAGGTGGTTCTGCCAGGTATAGGGGTTGACCGCCGGCGCGGTGATCGGGTTGCGCTCCTCCGGGGCGAGCGGCGGGTTGTCGCGCAGCAGCGCGTCGTGGACGTAGAAGTTGATCGTGTCGAGCCGGAAGCCGTCGACGCCGCGGCCGAGCCAGAACCGGGCGATCTTCAGCAGCGCCTCCTGGACCTGCGGTTCGTGGAAGTTCAGATCCGGCTGCTCGGTCAGGAAGTTGTGCATGTAGTACTGGCAGCGGGTGCCGTCCCATTGCCAGGCCGAGCCGCCGAAGATCGACAGCCAGTTGTTGGGCGGCGTGCCGTCGGGCTTGGCGTCGGCCCAGACATACCAGTTGGCCTTCTCGTTGTCCTTGGAGCTGCGCGACAGCTTGAACCAGGGATGCTCCTCGGAGGTGTGCGACAGCACCAGGTCGATGAAGACCTTGAGCCCCAGACGATGCGCGGTGGAGATCAGGATGTCGAAATCCGCCAGCGTGCCGAACATCGGGTCGACGTCACAGTAATCCGAGACGTCGTAGCCGAAATCCTTCATCGGCGAGGTGAAGAAGGGCGAGATCCAGATGGCGTCGACCCCCAGCGAGGCGACATGCGGCAGGCGCTGGGCCACGCCCAGGAGGTCGCCGATGCCGTCGCCGTTGCTGTCCTGGAAGCTGCGCGGATAGATCTGGTAGATCACCGCGCCGCGCCACCACTGGACATCGGCCCCGGCCTCGGGGGGCTGTTGGAATTCCGCCGGTTTGTTCATGTGGTTCCTCTCTACTTCACGGACCCGGCCAGCAGGCCGCGCACGAGGTAGCGTTGCATCGCGAAGAACACCGCCAGCGGCACCGCGATCGACACGAAGGCGGCGGCCGCGAGGATGCCCCAATCGCCCCCGCGCGAGCCCAGCAGATCGTCGGCGATCTTCACCGTCATGACCCAGGATTCGGAATTGGCGGGCAGGAAGACCTTGGCCACCAGCAGGTCGTTCCAGGTCCACAGGAACTGGAAGATCGAGAAGCTGGCCAAAGCGGGGAAGCTGAGCGGGAGCACGATGCGGGTGAAAATCTGGAAGTCGGTGGCGCCGTCGACCTTGGCGCACTCGATGATGTCGCGCGGCAGGCCGATCATGTAGTTGCGCAGCAGGTAGATCGCCAGCGGCATGCCGAAGGCGGTATGCGCCAGCCAGACGCCGAGGAAGCTCTGCCCGATGCCGACCGCGTTGTGCAGCGTCAGGAGCGGCACCAGGGCGATCTGCAGCGGCACCACCAGAAGGCCCACGACGCAGGCGATCAGCAGGCCGCGGCCCGAAAAGTCCATCCAGGCCAGCGCGTAGGCCGCGAAGGCGGCGACCAGGATCGGGATGATGGTGGCCGGGATCGCCACCGTCAGGGTGTTGATGAAGGCCCGGTCCATGTTGTCCGAGGCCAGGATGGTCTCGTAATTGTCGAGCGTGAATTCCGGCGGCTGCGCCGCGGTGATGTAGACCGAGGGCGCGCGGTCGATCTCGTCCACGTCGACATAGCGGAAATCGCCGTTCTCCATCACCGTCAGCGCCCGGTCGAGCACCGGGGCCGGATCGGCGAGGATCTCGTTGCCGTCCTCGTCGGTTTCGGGGAAGTCCGGGGCCGCGTCGGCCGGGTGGGCGATCTCGATGCGGGTGTCGTCGGGCTCGCGATCCTCGAGGATCGCGACCTCGTAGCGGGCATAGGTCATGCCCGGCTCGGCGGCGCCGGGATCGCGCGAGGTCATGCCGAAGGCCGAGACCCGGCCCGAGCCCTCGGGGCCGAAGAGGTTGCCCTCGAGCACCCAGAGATCGCCCTCCTGCACCGCGCCGTCGGCGGCGGGCGAGATGCGGAAGGCCTGCTCCACCGGGAACGGCGCGCGCCACCAGCCGCTTTCGGAGATCTGCGCGCGTTCTCGGAACGACGACACCAGCAGCCCGACGGTGGGGATCAGCCAGACCAGCACCAGCAGGATGACGCTGATGTTGGTGACGATGGAAAGGCCGCTTTTCTGGCCGGCGATATTGTCCATTGCTCCGCCTCCCTCAGCGCATTTCCCGGCGGGCCTGGACGATGTTCCAGACCATCACGGGGGTGACGATGACCATGATCACGAAGGCCACCGCGGTGGCGCGCCCGTCGTCGCGGAACATGTAATCCATCATGTAGCTGGGCAGGATCTCGGTATCGAAGTTGCCGCCGGTCATGGCGTAGACGATGTCGAACACCTTGAGCACCAGGATGGTGATCGTGGTCCAGACCACGACGATGGTGGGCATGATCTGCGGCACCTTGATCTTGAAGAAGATCTGGAACGGGTTGGCGCCGTCGATGATCGCCGCCTCGACCGTTTCCTCGGGGATGCCGCGCAGCGCCGCCGACAGGATCACCATGGCGAAGCCGGTCTGCATCCAGACCATGATGAACATGATGAAGAAGTTGTTCCAGAACGGGATCTGCAGCACGTCCACCGGGTCCATGCCGAAATAGTCGCGGGTGGCGTTGATGATGCCGATCTCGGGCGTGTTGGCGTAGACGAACTTCCAGATCAGCGACGCGCCGACGAAGGAAATCGCCATCGGCATGAAGATCATCGACTTGGCGATCGAGCCCCATTTCAGCCGGTCGGTGAGCTGCGCCACCAAAAGCCCGAAGAAGGTCGAGGCCGCGGGCACGAAGATCACCCACAGCACGTTGTTGAAGAGGGCGGTGCGGAAGCCTTCCTCGGCGAACATCTGCAGGTAGTTCTCGAGCCCCACGAACTGCGCCCCCGACCGGTTGTAGAGCGACCGGATGAAGGAGCCCACGACCGGGTAGACGAGGTAGAGCCCGAGAAAGAAGATCGCCGGGAACAGGAACAGCCAGGGCCGGACCGAGGTGGCGCGGGCCACGTTGCGGCCGTGATCGTCGTTGCGGGCGGGGAAGATCAGCCGGTCCAGCACCCAGTTCGAGGCGTAGAAATACAGCGCGCAGCCGCCGACGCCGATCACGATCGTCACGAAGCCTTGCAAGAGCGGTGGCATCTGTCCCTCCGGGTGCTGGCGCGGCGCTCTGACGGCGCCCGTCGCGGGGCGGGGGCGGCCCGGCGCGGGCCGCCCCTCGGGATCAGTTCAGCGAATCCCAGCGCTGCTGGATCTGCGCCGCGACGTCGGCGGCCTCGCTGCCGGTGACGTAATCGACCATGCCGCTCCAGAACGCGCCGGCGCCGATCTCCGACGGCATCAGGTCGGAAGCGTCGAAGCGGAACACCGTGGCGTCCTGCAGGATCTCGCCCTGCCGCTTCAGCGCGTCGTCGGCATAGAGGTCGATGTTGACGCCGTTATGCGCGGTCAGGAAGGCGCCCTGGGTCATCCACAGCTCGTGCACCACCGGCAGCTTGAGGAATTCGAGGAAGACGTTGGCGGCATCGGAGGGATTGGTGATCCCGACCACCGTGCCGGCGCCCAGCAGCGGCGTGCCCAGATCCTTCTCCTCGAAGGCCGGCAGGTAGAAGAAGTCGATATTCTCGCCCAGCTCCGCATCTTCGGGGAAGAAGGCCGGAATGAACGAGGCCTGCCGGTGCATGGCGCATTCCGGCGGGATCGTGAACAGGCCCGCCGGGCTGTCGCGGAAATCGGTGGTGGCCGCGTTCTGGGCGCCGCCCGAGACGAAGTCCTCGTTGCGGGCGTACCAGCCGAATTCCTCGATCGCCGCGATCACCTGCGGATCGTCGAACGGGATCTCGTTGGCGACCCACTGGTCGTAGACCTCCGGCGTGTGCAGGCGGAGCATCATGTCCTCGACCCAGTCGGTCGCGGGCCAGCCGGTCGCGGCGCCCGAGCCCAGGCCGATGCACCACGGCGTGATGCCCTCGTCGGCCATCTCCTCGGTCAGTTCCTTCAGCTCCTCCATGCTCTCGGGCACGTCGAAGCCGAACTCGTCGAAGGTGATCGGGTTGTACCAGACCAGCGACTTCACATCGATGCGCCAGAACATGCCGAAGAGATCCTCCTCGCCGTCCTCGCCGGGATAGGTGGCGAGGTCGACCAGGCTCTCGCCCGCGGCGTAGTTCTCGGCCACCCATTGCCCGAGATCGTCGGGCACCGGCGTCAGCAGGCCCTGGCTCGCCATGTCGGCCAGCAGGCCGGGCTGCGGGAACACCGCGAGGTTGGGCGCCGAGCCGGAACGCGCGGAGATGACGATGTCCTGCTCGAAGCTGTCGGAGCCTGAATATTCCACCGCGGCGCCGGTCGCCTCGGTGAAGTATTCCAACACCTTGTCGACCTTCTCCTTCTCCTTGCCGGTCCACGGCCCGGAAATGGTCAGCGTCTCCCCCGAGAGGTCATGCGCGTCGGCGAAATCCTGGAACCCGTCCCAGGTGTAGTCGCCCTCGCCCACCGGCGTCATCAACTCCTGCGCCGCGGCGGCCCCGGTGAGCAGGGCCAGCGTGGCCGCGCTTGCCGTCAAACTCCGTCTCATTCCTCACATCCTCCCTGGATCGCTGGTTTCACCAGATAGACGCCCGCAGATGCGCTGACACACCCAAAGCGCTTTGGCTTTCGCAAGCATTCTCAGGCCGGGGCGGCGACGTCAATGGGTTTCCGAGGGAAGCCAACGGAAGTTTTCGGGTTTTCCGGATCCGCCCGGGGGTCAGAAAGCCCTTTTCCGCGCCAACGCTTTGCGCCAGAATGCCGACCGATTGAAAGCGCTTTGAAGGGCCGGACATGAATCTCAAGGAGCTCGCGGCGCATCTGAACCTGTCGCAGACCACGGTCAGCCGGGCGCTCAACGGCTACCCGGAGGTCAAGGAGGAAACCCGGCTCCGGGTCGAGGCGGCGGCGCGCAAGTTCAACTACACCCCGAATCTGCGCGCCCGGGGGCTCGCCACCGGGCGGGCCATGGCGATCGGCCACGTCATTCCGACCTCGAAGAAATACGAGATGGTGAACCCGGTCTTCGGCGATTTCATCACCGGCGCCTCGGAAACCTACCGCGAGGCGGGCTACGAGCTGGTCCTGTCGCTGATCGACGATGCCGATCAGGAGGACCATTACCGCCGCATCCGCGCCAAGGCCAATGTCGACGGCATCCTGGTGCACGGCCCAATGCTGTCGGACGGCCGCATCGACCTGCTCAACGGCCTCGGCCTGCCCTTCGTGGTGCATGGCCGCGCCTCGGATGTCAGCGCGCCCTATTCCTGGATCGACATGAACAACCGCCGCGCCTTCGACCGCGCCACCGAGCTGCTGATCGGGCTCGGCCATCGCCGCATCGCGCTGGTCAACGGGCCCGACGGCATGGATTACGCGCATCGCCGCCGCGACGGCTATGCCGGCGCCCTGGCCCGCCACGGCATCGCCGCCGATCCGGCGCTGATCCGCGCCGGCGAGATGAGCGAGGCGCTGGGCCACGCCTCCGCCCGCGAGATGCTGGCGCAGCCCGCACCGCCCAGCGCCTTCCTGGTCTCCTCCATGGTGACCGCGCTCGGCGTGGCGCGGGCGCTGCGCGAAGCCGGGCTGGAAATCGGGCGCGACGTTTCGGTGATCAGCCATGACGACGACCTGGGCTACCTGCGGAACCGGCAGGAGGTGCCGCTCTTCACCGCCACCCGCTCCTCGGTGCGCGAGGCCGGGCGCCGCGCCGCCGCGATGCTGCTCCGGCTGATCGACGACCCGGCTTGCGCACCGCTGCAAACCCTGATGGAAGCGGAGCTGATACTGGGCCAGTCCACCGGCCCCGCGCGCGCCCCCGCCCCCGAGCCCGCGCTGCGATAGGAGAGCCGATGCGCACCCGCCGCTCCGACCTGCCCGAGGGCTTCCTCTTCGGCACCGCCACCTCCGCCTACCAGATCGAGGGCCACGCCTTCGGCGGCGCCGGGCCGACGCATTGGGACAGCTTCGCCGCCACGCCGGGCAACGTGGTGCGGGCCGAGACCGGGGCGCGGGCCTGCGACCATTACCACCGCGTCGAGACCGATCTGGACCTCGTCCGGGGCGCCGGGCTCGACGCCTACCGCTTCTCGACCTCCTGGGCGCGGGTGCTGCCCGAGGGCACGGGGGCGGTGAACGCCGAGGGACTCGACTTCTACGACCGGCTGGTCGACGCGGCGCTGGCGCGCGGCCTCAAGCCCTGCGCCACGCTCTACCACTGGGAACTGCCCTCGGCGCTGGCCGATCGCGGCGGCTGGACCAACCGCGACATCGCCCACTGGTTCGCGGATTTCACCGAGGTGGTGATGCGCCGTCTCGGCGACCGGGTGTTCTCGGTGGCGCCGATCAACGAACCCTGGTGCGTCGGCTGGATGAGCCATTTCCTCGGCCTGCACGCGCCCGGCCTGCGCGACATCCGCGCCACCGCGCGGGCCATGCACCACGTGCTGCTGGCGCATGGCCAGTCGATCGCCGCGATGCGCGCCATGGGGATCGGCAATCTCGGCGGCGTGTTCAACATGGAATGGCCCGAACCCGCCGATGCCGGACCGGAGGCCGCCCGCGCCGCCGCCACCTTCGACGCCTATTACAACCGCTTCTTCCTCGACGGCATCTTCCGCGGCGCCTATCCCGAGGCGGTGCTGGACGGCTTCGCGCCGCATCTGCCGACGGGTTACGAGGACGATTTCGCGGTGATCGGCGCGCCGCTCGACTGGGTCGGGCTGAACTACTACACCCGCAAGGTGATCGCCCCGGCGCCCGGCCCCTGGCCGGCGCTGGCAGAGGTCGAGGGGCCGCTGCCCAAGACCTTCATGGACTGGGAGATCTACCCCGAGGGCCTCTACCGCTTCCTCAAGCGCACCGCCGCGGAGTATACCGGCGACCTGCCGCTCTACGTCACCGAGAACGGCATGGCCGCGCCCGACCGGCTGGAGCCCGACGGCCGGGTGAACGATTCCCACCGCACCGCGTTTCTCGACGATCACCTGGACGCGGTGCGCCGCGCCGTCGCCGAGGGGGTTCCGGTGCAGGGCTACTTCATCTGGTCGCTGCTCGACAATTACGAATGGGCGCTGGGCTACGAGAAGCGCTTCGGCCTGGTGCACGTGGATTTCGACACGCTCGAGCGCCGGCCGAAAGCCTCCTGGCATGCGCTCGCCGCCGCCCTGGGAGACGCTGCATGACCGACACCGCCCCGCTCGCCCCCCTGGCCCTGGTCGCCGATCTCGGCGGCACCAATACCCGCGTGGCGCTGGCCCGCGGCGACCGGGTCGAGACCGAGACCATCCGGCGCTACCGCAACGCGGAGTTCGGCGCCCTGGCCGAGGTGCTGGAGCGCTACCTGGCGGAGACCGGCGCCCGCCCCGCGGCGGCCTGCGTGGCGATGGCCGGGCCGGTGCGCGACGGTGTCGGGCGGCTGACCAATCTCGACTGGGTGGTGGAGCGCGGCGCGGTCGCCCGCGCCACCGGCGCCGCCACGGTGGCGGTGCTCAACGACCTGTCGGCCCAGGGTCACGCGCTCGATGCGCTCGACCCCGCGGCGCTGACCCTGGTGATGCCCGGCCAGCCGGCCTCGCCGCAGGCGGCCCGGCTGGTGATCGGGGTGGGCACCGGCATGAACGCCGCGCCGGTCTTCCGGCTGAACGGCCAGACGCTGGTGCCGCCCTCGGAATCCGGCCACATCACCCTGCCGCTGCAATCGGCCGAGGAATTGCGGCTGAAGGACTTCATCGCCCTCAACCATGGCCAGCCGGGGGTCGAGGACGTGCTCTCGGGGCGCGGCTTCGAGCGCGTCCATGCCTGGCTCTGCGCGGAAGACGGCGCCGGCGACCCGCTCCCCGCGGGCGAGATCATGGCCGCCGCGGAGGCCGGCGACGACCGCGCCCGGCGCAGCGTGGCGATGTTCACCCGGATGCTGGGCCGGGTCTCGGGCAACCTCGCCCTGATCACCCTGCCCTTCGGCGGCATCTATCTCTGCGGCGGCGTGGCGCGGCATTTCGGCCCGTGGCTGGCCGAGATGGGCTTTGCCGACGCGTTTTGCGACAAGGGCCGGTTCACCGACTTCATGGCGCAGTTTCCCGTCCACCTCGTCACCGACGATTACGCGGCGCTGACCGGATCGGCCGCACATCTTCATGAAATCCTCACCGCCGCCCGCTAGGCTGCGCGACGCCGGCCGCCTGCGCCCCGGGGCCGCACGCGGATCGGGCAGCGCGCGGTCGTTGCGTCACATAACGGCTTTTTTGGCGGCCCCTGCCTTGCCAAGACGCGGCAAGGGGGTTTGATGGCCTTAACCCGGATGCCCGGCCCCTCCCTCCGGAGATCTGTCATGAATATCGCCAACCGCTCGACCGCCACCGCCACCGATTTCGGAACCGCGCTGCTGGCGCATCTGCGCTACAGCTTCGGCAAGACCCCGGACGCGGCGCAGATCGAGGATTGGCGCATGGCGCTGTCCTTCGCGGTGCGCGACCGGATGGTGGATGTCTGGGTCGACTCGCTCGCCCGGGCCCGTACCGCGGGCGCCAAGCGGGTCTACTACCTGTCGATGGAATTCCTCATCGGCCGCCTGCTCGAGGACGGCATCGTCAATCTGCGCATGGTCGACCAGGTGCGCGGCGCGCTCGAGGAGCTGGGGCTCGACTACGACACCGTCCTGGCCGACGAGCCCGACGCGGCGCTCGGCAATGGCGGGCTCGGCCGGCTCGCCGCCTGCTTCCTGGAATCGCTCTCGACGCTGGGCTGCCCGGCGATGGGCTACGGCATCCGCTACGAGCACGGCCTGTTCCGGCAATCCTTCCAGGACGGCCGCCAGATGGAGAGCCCGGAGACCTGGCTGCTGCAGCGCCATGCCTGGGAATTCGAACGTCCGGAACTGCGCTACCGCATCGGCTTCGGCGGCGAGGTCAGCCAGACCGCCGGCCGGGCGATCTGGACGCCGGCGGAGATGGTCGATGCCGAGGCCTTCGACACCCCGATCGCCGGCTGGCAGAACCGCTGGGTCAACACGCTGCGGCTCTGGTCGGCCAAGGCGGTCGACCCGTTCGACCTCGAAAGCTTCAACCGCGGCGATTTCGCCGGCGCCGCCGCGCCCGAGGCGCTGGCCCGCACGATCTCCCGCGTGCTCTACCCCGACGACACCACCGAGCAGGGCAAGGAACTGCGGCTGAAGCAGGAATTCTTCTTCACCGCCGCGGCGCTGCGCGACATCCTGCGCCGCTTCGGGCAGGAGCACGACGACCTGCGCGCCCTGCCCTCCAAGGTCGCGATCCAGCTCAATGACACCCATCCGGCGATCGCCGGACCGGAGCTGATCCGCCTGCTCCACGACGAGCGCGGCCTGCCCTTCGACGAGGCGATGGAGATCGCCCGCGGCTGCCTGAACTACACCAACCACACGCTGCTGCCCGAGGCGCTGGAAAGCTGGCACGAGGGCGTCTTCGGCAAGCTGCTGCCGCGCCATCTGCAGATCGTCGACCGCATCGACGCCACCCATGCCCGCGCCCATCCCGACCGCAAGTCGTCGATGCGCGGCGCCGGCCAGGTGCGCATGGGCGAGCTGTCCTTCGTCATGGCGAACCGGGTCAACGGCGTCTCGGCGCTGCATACCGGGCTGATGAAGCAGACCGTGTTCCAGGACCTGCACCGCCTGCACCCCGAGCGCATCCTGAACCAGACCAACGGCGTCACGCCGCGGCGCTGGCTGCTGTCCTGCAACCCGCGGCTGTCCGACCTGATCACCGACACGATCGGTGATGCCTGGGTCGCCGACCTGTCGCAGCTCTCCGAGCTCGAGGGCCATATCGACACCGCCTGGCGCGAGCGCTTCTCCGCCGCCAAGCGCGCCAACAAGGCCGAGCTGGCCCAGTGGATCGCCGAGACCCAGGGCCTGACGGTCGATCCCGAGATGATGTTCGACATCCAGATCAAGCGGATGCACGAATACAAGCGCCAGCACCTCAACATCCTCGAGGCGGTGGCGCTGTGGCAGGAGATCCGCGACAACCCGACCGGCGGCTGGACGCCGCGGCTGAAGATCTTCGCCGGAAAGGCGGCGCCGGGCTACTTCTTTGCCAAGGACATCATCCGGCTGATCAACGATGTCAGCACGGTGCTGAACGAGGACAAGGTCACCCGCGACCTGCTGCAGGTGGTGTTCCTGCCGAACTACAACGTCACGCTGGCCGAACGGCTGATCCCCGCCGCCGACCTGTCCGAGCAGATCTCCACCGCCGGCAAGGAGGCGTCGGGCACCGGCAACATGAAGTTCGCCCTGAACGGCGCGCCCACCATCGGCACGCTGGACGGCGCCAACGTGGAAATCCGCGACCATGTGGGCGCGGAGAACTTCTTCCTCTTCGGCATGACCGCCGAGGAGGTGACGGCGCGGCGCAAGCTGCCCGACCACGCCGCCCGCGCCATCGCCGCCGATCCCCGGCTGGCCCGCGCCCTGGCGGCGATCGCCGACGGCACCTTCTCGCCCGACGAACCGGAGCGCTACCGCGGCATCGTCGAGAACATCGCCGGGCCGGACTATTTCCTCGTGGCGTCCGACTTCAGCGATTACTGGCGCACCCAGCGCAAGGTCGACCACGCCTTCACCGACAGCGTCGGCTGGACCCAGATGGCCGCGATCAACACCGCACGGTCGGGCTGGTTCTCCTCGGACCGGACGATCACCGATTACATGCGCGAGATCTGGGCGGCCGACAGTCTGATCCGTCCCTGACAGGCCGCCACGCTATTGATCCGCCGCCATGAGCGCCTAGGCTAGCGCTCATGGCACATGACACCGCACCCCTCCCGTTCGACCTCCTGAGGCGCATCGCCGAGGGCACCTGCGACGATCCCTTCGCCATTCTCGGCCCGCGCGAGGTGGCCGGGATCCGGCACGTCACCGCCTTCGACCCGAACGCCGAGACGCTGTTGGCGGTGATCGGCAGCACCGAGCATCCGCTCGCCCGCGTTGCCGGGCTGCGCGGCATCTTCCACGGCCCGGTGCCCGGGTCCGAGCCCTACGGCCTGCGCGGCACCGACGCCGACGGCGACAGCTGGGACATGGAGGACGTCTACCGCTTCTCCCCGGTGCTGGGCGAGATCGACGAATACCTCCTCGGCGAGGGCACCCATCGCCGGCTCTGGCAGGCGCTCGGCGCCCACGTGATGACGCATGAGGGCGTCTGGGGCACGCATTTCGCGGTCTGGGCGCCGAATGCGCGCCGCGTCTCGGTGGTCGGGCCGTTCAACGCCTGGGACGGGCGGCGCCACGTCATGCGCCGGCGCGGCACCACCGGGGTCTGGGAGCTGTTCCTGCCCGGTCTCGGCGACGGCACGCTCTACAAGTACGAGATCATCGGCGCGCACGGCCATGCCCAGCCGCTGAAGGCCGACCCGGTGGGCTTCGGCGGCCAGCACCCGCCCGAGAACGCCTCCATGGTGCGGGACATTTCGGGCTATGGCTGGTCCGACGACGAGTGGATGAAGATCCGCGCCGACCGCAACGGCCGCACCGCGCCGGTCTCGGTCTACGAGGTGCATCTCGGCTCCTGGCGGCGCAAGGCCGGCAACCGCCGCATCTCCTATGTCGAGGCCGCCACCGAGCTGGTCGAGTATGTCCGCGACATGGGCTTCACCCATATCGAGCTGATGCCGATCAGCGAATATCCCTTTGACGGCTCCTGGGGCTACCAGCCGGTGGGGCTGTTCGCGCCGACCGTCCGGCACGGCCCCCCGCACGAGTTCCGCGACCTGGTCAACGCCGCGCATGCGGCCGGGATCGGCGTCATCCTCGACTGGGTGCCGGGGCATTTCCCGACCGATCCGCACGGGCTCGGCCAGTTCGACGGCACCGCGCTTTACGAGCATGCCGACCCGCGCGAGGGCTTCCACCAGGACTGGAACACGCTGATCTACAATTACGGCCGCCGCGAGGTGCGCAACTACCTGACCGCCAACGCGCTCTACTGGCTGGAGGAATACCACGCCGACGGCCTGCGCGTGGATGCCGTGGCCTCGATGCTCTACCGCGACTATTCCCGCAAGGAGGGCGAATGGGTGCCCAACAAGCATGGCGGGCGGGAGAATTACGAGGCCATCGAGCTTCTGCAGACGGTCAACACCCTGACCTACGGCGCCGCGCCCGGAATCATGACGGTGGCCGAGGAATCCACCTCCTACCCGAAGGTCTCGCAGCCGGTCCACGAGGGCGGGCTGGGCTTCGGCTACAAGTGGAACATGGGCTGGATGAACGACACGCTCGAATACATCAAGACCGACCCGCTCTACCGCAAGCACCACCACCACCAGATGACCTTCGGCCTGCACTACGCCTTCTCGGAGAACTTCATCCTGCCGATCAGCCACGACGAGGTGGTGCACGGCAAGGGCGCGATGCTGGGCAAGATGCCGGGCACGACCTGGGAGAAGTTCGCCAACCTGCGGGCCTATTACGGCTTCATGTGGGGCCATCCCGGCAAGAAGCTGCTGTTCATGGGCCAGGAATTCGCCCAGGCCCGGGAATGGAACCATGACGTGGAGCTGGACTGGGGCTGCCTCGAACGGCCCGACCACAAGGGCATGCAGCGCCTCGTGCGCGACCTCAACACGCTCTACCGCGCCGAGCCGGCGCTGCACGCGCTGGATTGCGACCCGGGCGGCTTCCAGTGGATCGAGCCCGGCGACGCCGACCGTTCGGTCTTTGCCTGGATCCGGCGCAGCGGCGGCAAGGACGACCCCGAGGTGGTGGTGGCGGTCAACTTCACCCCGGTGGAGCAGTCCGCCTACCGGCTCGGCCTGCCAAGCCCGGGCCGCTGGCGCGAGGCGCTCAACACCGATGCGGGGATCTACGGCGGCGGCGACCGCGGCAACATGGGCGGCGTCGAGGCGACGACCGACAAGCCCTTGCACGGACAGGCAGCTTCCGCCGAACTGGTCTTGCCGCCGCTGGCCGCGGTCTATCTCGTCAAGGACTAGCACATGCCGGGGCGGGACGGCATGGTAACGCTAACAGGCGCAGAATGCGCGGCCGGAACGAGGAACGGGAGGAAGACATGTCGACACCATCCAGCGGTCTCACGCGCCGCACTATGGCCTTCGTTCTGGCGGGGGGACGCGGATCGCGGCTCAAGGAACTGACCGACAGCCGGGTCAAGCCCGCGGTCTATTTCGGCGGCAAGAGCCGGATCATCGACTTCGCGCTCTCCAACGCGATGAATTCCGGCATCCGCAAGATGGCGGTGGCGACGCAGTACAAGGCGCACAGCCTGATCCGCCATTGCCAGCGCGGCTGGTCGTTCTTCCGCGCCGAGCGCAACGAGTTTCTCGACATCCTGCCGGCCAGCCAGCGCGTCTCGGAAAGCATGTGGTACCGCGGCACCGCCGACGCGGTGGCGCAGAACATCGACATCATCGACAGCTACGGCGTCGATTACGTGCTGATCCTCGCCGGCGACCACATCTACAAGATGGATTACGAGCGGATGATCCAGCACCATGTCGACAGCCGCGCCGACGTGACGGTGGGCTGCCTGATGGTGCCGCGCGCCGAGGCCTCGGCCTTCGGGGTGATGGCGGTGGACGGCAACGACGTCATCACCTCGTTTCTGGAAAAGCCCGCCGACCCGCCCGGCACGCCCGACGACCCCGAGGTCACGCTGGCCTCGATGGGCATCTACGTCTTCAAGTGGGACTTCCTGCGCGACCTTCTGGTGCGCGACGGCGACGACCCCAACTCGAGCCACGATTTCGGCCACGACATCATCCCGGACCTCGTCAAGAACGGCAAGGCGCAGGCCCACCGCTTCCAGGACAGCTGCGTGCGCTCCTCGCGCGAGGCGCCGGCCTACTGGCGCGACGTGGGCACCGTGGACGCCTTCTGGAAGGCCAATATCGACCTGACCAACTTCACCCCCGACCTCGATCTCTGGGACCAGGACTGGCCGATCTGGACCTATTCCGAGAGCGTGCCGCCGGCCAAGTTCATCCATGACGAGGAGCGCCGGCGCGGCTCGGCCGTCTCGTCGCTGGTGGCCTCGGGCTGCATCGTCTCGGGCAGCGAGATCCGCGAGTCGCTGCTCTTCACCATGGTGCATGCCAACAGCTACGCCTCGCTCGAACGCGCGGTGGTGCTGCCCTACGCGGTGATCAACCGCCATGCCCGGCTGAAGAACGTGGTGATCGACCGCGGCGTGCACGTGCCCGAGGGGCTGGTGGTCGGCGAGGATCCGGAGGAGGACGCCAAGTGGTTCCGCGTCACCGAGGGCGGCGTGACGCTGATCACCCAGAAGATGCTCGACAAGCGCGCGGCCGCGCAATGACCAACGTCCTTTCCGTCGCCTCGGAATGCGTGCCGCTGATCAAGACCGGCGGGCTGGCCGACGTCGCCGGCGCGCTGCCGGCGGCCCTGGCGGCGGAAGGGGTGGAGATGCGCACGCTGCTGCCGGGCTATCCGGCGGTGATGGCGCGGATGCGCGGCGCGGCGCAGGATCTCGGCGAGCTGTTCGGCGGCCCGGCGCGGCTGGTCGAGGGCAAGCTCGGCCGCGCGACGCTCTACGCGCTCGACGCGCCGCATCTCTACGACCGGCCGGGCGGCCCGTATCTCGGCCCCGACGGGCGGGACTGGCCCGACAACCCGCAGCGCTTCGCGGCGCTGTCGCAGGTGGCGGTCCGCATCGCCGAGGACGGCCACGGCGCGTGGCGCCCCGACGTGCTGCACCTGCATGACTGGCAGGCCGGCCTTGCGCCGGTCTACCTCGCCCAGGGGCCGGCCGCGGGCCGGGTGGCGACGGTGATGACGGTGCACAACATCGCCTTCCAGGGCGTCTTCCCGGCCGACCTGATCGGCCCGCTCGGCCTGCCGGAGAGCGGCTTCCGGCCCGGCGGCTACGAATATTGGGGACAGGTCAGCGCGCTCAAGGCCGGGCTGGTCTATGCCGATGCCATCTCCACCGTCAGCCCGACCTATGCCAGCGAGCTTCTGACGCCGGAATTCGGCATGGGGCTCGACGGCGTGCTGCGGGCCCGGCGCGGGGCGCTCTGCGGCATCCTCAACGGCATCGACACCGAGGCCTGGGCGCCGCCCTACCGGATGCCCCGCGGCAAGGCCCGCCACACCCGCGCCCTGCGCGAGGAGCTGGGCCTGCCGGAGCGCGACGCGCCGCTGGCCATCGTGATCTCCCGCCTGACCCACCAGAAGGGGCTCGACCTGCTGCTCGAGGCGCTGCCGGCGCTGACCGGCACCGGCGGACAGCTGGCGCTCTTGGGCTCGGGCGAGGCCGAGCTCGAGGCCGCCTTCTTCGAGGCCGCCGAGGCCTCGCCCGACATCTCGGTGCAGATCGGCTACGACGAGGACCTCTCCAAGCGGATGATGGCCGGTGGCGACGCCATCCTCGTGCCCTCGCGCTTCGAGCCCTGCGGCCTGACCCAGCTCTACGGGCTGCGCTACGGCACCCTGCCGGTGGTGGCGCGCACCGGGGGGCTGGCCGACACGGTGATCGACGCCAACCCCGCGGCGCTGGCGACGGGGTGCGCCACCGGGCTGCAATTCCGCCCGGTCAACGCCGACACGCTGGCGCAGGCGCTGGTGAAGATGACCACGCTCTGGCAGGACCGGCCGCTCTGGCAGCGCATGATGCGCAACGCCATGGCGCATCCGGTGGGCTGGGACGTCTCGGCCCGGGCCTATGCCGACCTCTATGCGAGCCTCGTGCCCGCCGCGCGATGAACGACCGGACCGCCTATCCCCCGCGCCCGGGCCGGGACCATCCGCTGGGCGCCACCTTCGACGGCGAAGGCACCAACTTCGCCGTGTTCTCGCAGCATGCCACCCGCATGACGCTGTGCCTGTTCTCGCATGACGGGCGGCGCGAAACGGCGCGCATCGACCTGCCCGAGCGCGACGGCGATGTCTGGCACGGCTACCTGTCGGGCATCATGCCGGGCCAGCGCTACGGCTACCGCGCGCACGGCCCCTACGCCCCCGACGAGGGCCACCGCTTCAATCCCCACAAGCTGCTCCTCGACCCGTATGCCAAGCGCCTGACCGGGCTTCCGCAGTGGCACGACGCGCTTTACGGCTACCGCCGCGGCGCCGCCGAGGCCGACCTCTCCTTCGACAGCCGCGACAGCGCCGCCTTCATGCCCAAGGGCGTCGTGGTCGATCCCTGCTTCTCCTGGGGCCGGACGCGGCGGCCCGACACGCCGATGGAGGAGACGGTGATCTACGAGGCCCATGCCAAGGGCCTGGCCCAGCGCCACCCCGAAGCCGGGCCCAAGGGCGGCTTTCTGGCGCTGGCCTCGGACGCCATGCTCGACCACCTCACCGGGCTCGGCATCACGGCGCTGGAGCTCTTGCCGGTGCAGGCCTTCCTCGACGACCGCTTCCTGGTCGATCGCGGGCTGTCGAATTACTGGGGCTACCAGACGCTGGGCTTCTTCGCCCCCGATCCGCGCTACCTGTCCGCGGGGCGGATCTGGGAGTTCCAGCACATGGTGGCGCGGCTGCATTCGGCCGGCATCGAGGTCATCCTCGACGTGGTCTACAACCACACCTGCGAGGGCGACGAGACCGGCCCGACGCTGAGCTTCCGCGGCCTCGACAATGCCAGCTATTACCGGCTCGACGGCGACCGCCGGCGCTACGTCAACGACACCGGCTGCGGCAACACGCTCAACATCGACCACCCGATGGTGATGCGGATGGTGATGGATTCGCTGCGCTACTGGGTGCAGGTGATGGGCGTGGACGGCTTCCGCTTCGACCTCGCCGCGGCGCTCGGGCGGACGCCCGACGGCTTCGAGCCGGGCGCTGCCTTCTTCGACGCGCTGCGCCAGGACCCGGTCCTGGCCCAGGTCAAGCTGATCGCCGAGCCCTGGGATATCGGCCCCGGCGGCTACCAGGTGGGCGCCTTCCCGCCGCCCTTCGCGGAATGGAACGACAAGTTCCGCGACGGCGTGCGCCGGTTCTGGCGCGGCGATGACGGCATGGTCGCCGAACTGGCCGACCGGATCACCGGCTCGGCCTGGCAGTTCGACCATTCCGGACGGCCGGCGACCTCGAGCATCAACCTGATCACCGCCCATGACGGCTTCACCCTGACCGATCTCACGCGCTACCGCGAGCGCCACAACCACGCCAACGGCGAGGGCAACCGCGACGGCCACCATGCCAACCACTCGGACAATTTCGGCGTCGAGGGGCCGAGCGACGATCCGAAGATCCGCGCCGCGCGGGCGCTGCGCCGGCGCAACCTGCTGGCCACGCTGCTGCTGGCGCAGGGCACGCCGATGCTGCTGGCCGGCGACGAGTTCGGCAATTCGCAGAACGGCAACAACAACGCCTATTGCCAGGACAATGCCATTGGCTGGCTCGACTGGCAAAGCGCCGAGCCCGAGACCATGGCCTTCGTGCGCCGCCTCATTGCCTTCCGCAAGGCGCATCCGATCCTGCGCCAGAAGCGCTTCCTGCATGCCCGCGAACGCGAAAAGGACGGGCTCGAGGATCTGTTCTGGTGGCGCGAGGACGGCGAGGAGATGACCCGGGCGGACTGGCACGACCCGGCGCGGCGGATCTGCCTCGCCGAGATGCGCATGGCCTCCGGCACCCCGGCCTATGCCCAGCGCGAGGAGGCCATCCTCCTGGCCTTCAACGCCGGCAAGGCGGTGACCATCGATCTTCCGGACCCGCCCGAGGGCCGCTGCTGGTGCTGCCATATCGACACCGCCGCGCCCGAGACCGAGCGGCTCTCGGCGGGCGAGACCTGGGACATGGCCGCACATTCCGTGCTGGTCTTCGTGTTGGAATGCTTCGATGAGTGACGCCCTGACAGATCTGGCCCGGCGCGCCGGCATCCTGCCGCGCTACCAGGACCAGATGGACGACTGGCGCGAGACCGCGCCCGCGACCCGCGCCGCGCTGCTCGCCGCGATGGGCCTCTCGGCCGAGAGCGAGGCCGAAGCCCGCGACCGGCTGGCCACGCTGCCGCGGCACGACTGGCTGCCGGCCTGGCACGTGGCGGAGGCCGACAGCGCGCCCGATCTGCCGGTGCCGGACGCGTGGCGCCTGACGCTTCAGGATGGCACGGAAAGCTCGGGCCGCGGCGCGCTGCCGGCGCTGCCGCTTGGCCGACACCGGCTGGATTGCGCGGGCGAGACCTGCTGGATTCTCAGCGCGCCGCGCCGCCTGCCCCTGCCCGAACGCGGCTGGGGCCTGATGGTGCCGCTGCCGGGGCTGCGCCCCGAGGGCCGCGGCGGGCTGGGCGATTACGCCGAGCTTGCCCGGATGGCCGAGGGCGCGGCCGGGCACGGCGCGCGGTTTCTCGGCATCAACCCGGTCCATGCCGGGTTCCCCGCCGATGCCGCGGGCTTCTCGCCCTATTCGCCGTCGCACCGCCGACGGCTCAACATCCTGCACGTGGCGGCCGGGGCCGAACCGCCGGCGGATGGCGCGCTGATCGACTACCCCGCGGCGCGGGCGGCGCAGATGGCGGCGCTGGAGACCCGCTTCGCCGCCGAACGCGACGATCCGCGCCTCGCGGCCTGGCGCCGGGCCGAGGGCGCGGCCCTGCGCAGCTTCGCGCTGCACCAGGCGCTGTCGGAACGCCACGGCGCCTATTGGTCGGGCTGGCCGGCGGCGCTGCGCGACCCGCAGAGCGTCGAGACGCGGCGCGCGGCCGAGGAACTGGCCGACCGGGTGGCCTTCCATGAATGGGCGCAGTGGCGCGCCGAGACCGACCTGCGCGCGGCCAATGACCGGGCCCGCGCCGCCGGCATGCGGCACGGGCTCTATCTCGACCTCGCGGTGGGCACCCATCCGCACGGCGCCGAGACCTGGGAGGACCGCGCGAGCTTCGCCTTCGGCGCCTCGCTCGGCGCCCCGCCCGACGCCTTCTCGAAGGACGGCCAGCGCTGGAACCTCGCGCCGTTCAACCCGCTGCACCTCGCCGCCACCGGCTTTGCCGCCCTGGCCGAGACGCTGGGCCGCCAGCTCGACCTCGCGGGCCTTTTGCGCATCGACCACATCCTCGGCTTCGAACGCGCCTTCTGGGTGCCCGAGGACGGCCCCGGCGCCTATGTGCAGATGCCGCGCGAGGCGATGCTCGCGGTGGCGCGGATCGAGGCGGCGCGGCGCGACGCCACCATCGTCGGCGAGGATCTGGGCAACCTGCCCGAGGAGCTGCCGCCGGCGCTCGGCGCCGCCGGCGTGCTGGGCTGCCGGCTGGCGATGTTCGAGCAGGACTGGGAGGCCGAGAGCGCCGCCTTCACCCGCCCGGAGGACTATACCGAGGCGGCGGTGGCCAGCTTCTCCACCCACGACCTGCCGACCTGGCGCGGCTGGCGCGCCGGCGGCGAGATCGCCGAACGCGCGCGGCTGGGCCAGATCGGTCCGGAGCAGCAGCGCGAGGCTCAGGCCGCCCGGGCCGTCGAGGTGGCGGCCTTCGACCATGCCTCCGCGCCCTATTCCGATGCCGCGCCCGACAGCGCCGAGCGCATGCACGCCTTCCTCGCCGCCGCCGGCTCGCGGCTGGTCGCGGTGCAGGTCGAGAACGTGCTCGACCTCGCCGAGCAGCCCAACCTGCCCGGCACCGTCGACGAACACCCGAACTGGCGCCGCCGCCTGCCCAAGGGACCCGAGCAGATCGCCGCCGATCCCCGGCTCGCGCGCACCGCCGACATCATGCAACGCCAAGGACGATGAGGGCTCCGCTATGGAAATCCTGACGATCGAGACGCAACCCATCGACGGCCAGAAGCCCGGCACGTCGGGCCTGCGCAAGAAGACCCGCACCTTCATGGAGCGCCACTACCTCGAGAATTTCGTCGAGGCGATCTGGCAGGGCATCGGCGGCGTCGCCGGCAAGACGCTGGTGCTGGGCGGCGACGGCCGTTATTTCTCGGACCGCGCGGCCCAGGTGATCCTGCGCATGGCCGCGGCCTCGGGCGCCGCCAGGGTGATCGTCGGGCAGAACGCGCTGCTCTCCACCCCCGCCGCCTCGCACCTGATCCGCAAGAACGGCACCGATGGCGGCATCATCCTGTCGGCCTCGCACAATCCCGGCGGCACCGACGGCGATTTCGGGGTCAAGTTCAACACCGCCAATGGCGGCCCGGCGCCGGAATCGGTGACCGCCAGGATCCACGAGGCGACGCGGAGCCTCACGCAATACCGCATCATCGAGGCGCATGACGTCGACCTCGCCACCATCGGCACGCGGACGCTCGCCAACATGGAGATCGAGGTCGTCGACCCGGTCGCCGATTACGCCGACCTGATGGCGGAGATCTTCGACTTCGACGCCCTGCGGCGGCTCTTCGAAGGCGGCTTCCGGATGCGCTTCGACGCCATGCACGCGGTGACCGGCCCCTATGCCCGCGCCATCCTCGAGGGGCATCTGGGCGCGCCCGAGGGCACCGTCGTCAACGGCGAGCCGAGCCGCGATTTCGGCGGCGGCCATCCCGACCCGAACCCGATCTGGGCCAAGGAGCTGATGGACGCGATGCATGGGCCCGACGCGCCGGATTTCGGCGCCGCCTCCGACGGCGACGGCGACCGCAACATGATCGTCGGGCGCGACTGCTACGTCACGCCGTCGGATTCGGTGGCAGTGTTGGCGGCCAATGCCACGCTGGTGCCGGGCTATCGCGGCGGGCTCAAGGGCGTGGCGCGCTCCATGCCGACCTCGCGGGCACTCGACCGCGTGGCGCTGCGGCTCGATTGCGACTGTTACGAGACGCCCACCGGCTGGAAGTTCTTCGGCAACCTTCTCGATGCCGGGCGGGCCACGCTCTGCGGCGAGGAAAGCGCCGGCACCGGGTCCGACCACGTGCGCGAGAAGGACGGGCTCTGGGCGGTGCTGTTCTGGCTCAACATCCTCGCCGAGCGGAAGATCTCCGTGGCCGAGCTGATGGCCGAGCACTGGCGCACCTACGGGCGCAACTACTATTCCCGCCACGATTACGAGGCCGTGGACAGCGACGCCGCCAACGCGCTGATGGACGACCTGCGGGCCCGCCTGCCGGACCTGCCGGGCCAGGAGGTCGCCGGCCAGAAGATCGAGGCCGCCGACGAGTTCGCCTATGACGACCCGGTCGACGGCAGCCGCGCCGAGGCCCAGGGCCTGCGCGTCACCACCGCCACCGGCGGCCGCATCGTGTTCCGTCTGTCGGGCACCGGCACCGAGGGCGCGACGCTGCGGGTCTACCTCGAGCAGGTCGAGACCGATCCGGCACAGCTCGACCGCGACCCGCAGGCGGCGCTGGCCGCGATCATCGCCGCCGCCGACGAGCTTGCCGGCATCCGCAGCCGCACCGGCCGCAGCGCCCCCGACGTCATCACCTGAACGCCCCGAAAGGACAGGTTCCGCCATGCCCATCGCCGACCGCATCGCCTTCGACGAGGACGCCGCCGCGGCCCGCGCCGCCGCCTGCGAGGAGGCGCTGATCAGCGCGCCGTCGCGGTTCGAGGCCGAGCAGCGCATCGCCCGCTGGCTGGGCGGCCATATCGACGCGGATGGGCTGGCAGAGTTCGGCTTCTGGGTGCCGGAGCTGCAGGATCTGCGGGTGCCTTCGGGCGACATCTTTCTCGAGATCCTCGCCCCCGTGGAACCGCTCGACCTGACCCGCGCGCACCAGGACCTGCGCTTCGAGCGCGCCATGGTGCCGGTGATCCGGACCGAGAACCACTGCTTCGCCGCGGTCCGCGGCATGCGGGCCGGGCGGCGCGACCGGATCGGCGATTTCTACGCCCTGTCCTGGCGCGACAGCGACGACCGCTGGCACCGCATCCTCGACCCGCTGGCGGCCTCCCTGCCGTTCGGCGCGCTGGCCCCGGCCGAGCTCTACGACCTCGCGGCGATGCAGGCCGGGCGCGCCGACCGGGCCTACTGGCAGGGCCTCGCCGGGGCCGAGACGGTCAAGCTGGGCCCGGTGTCCAACATCCTGCAGATCCACGTGCCCACCGGCACGGCCGGCGGCACCCTGGCGTCGCTGACCCGGCAGTTCGAACGGCTGGCCGAGCGCGTCAATCGCGGCTTGCCGCTGGACCCGGCGGATCAGATCTATCTCGGCTACGAGGCGGTCCAGCTGCTGCCGGTCGAGCCCACCACGGTCTACGAGACCGGGCACGATTTCTGGCAGGAAAGCGGCTCCGATGCCGCCGGCGTGACGGTGTCGCTGCGCCGTCCCGACACCACCAACTGGGGCTACGACAACCTGATCGCGGGCCAGGCGGCGGTGAACCCGGTGCTTTTGGAAAGCGGTCGCCCGGACGAGCTGGTGGACTTCGCCGCGGCGCTGCACAATTTCCCCGGCGCGCCCAAGAAGCTGATCTTCGACGTGGTCTTCGGCCATGCCGACAACCAGGGCCAGCGGGCGCTGAACGGGCATTTCTTCGCCGGGCCCAACATGTACGGCCAGAACCTCGACTACCAGAACCCGGCGGTGCGGGCGATCCTGCTGGAGATGCAGCGGCGCAAGGTCGATTACGGCGCCGACGGCGTCCGCGTCGACGGCGCGCAGGACTTCAAGTGGTGGGATGCCGGGGCGCAGGAGCTGCGCCACGACGACGCCTATCTCCAGGCGATGGCCGATGTCGAACAGGAGGTCGCCGGCACCCGCTACCGGCCCTGGATGATCTTCGAGGATGGCCGCCCCTGGCCCGAGGCCGATTGGGAACTGTCCTCGACCTACCGCTCGGTGATCGAGGCGCAGCGCGACGACGACGTGTTCCAGTGGGGACCGCTGACCTTCGCGCACAACACGCCCTTCCTCTACACGTTCTGGCTGGGCAAGTACTGGCGCATCCGCGAATGCCTGTCGGTCGGCGCCAACTGGATCTCGGGCACCTCGAACCACGACACCCTGCGCCGCGGCACCCAGGTCAGCCCGGAGATGAACATCAACACCCGGCTCGGCCACACGCGGATGGAGATCCTCGACAAGGCCTATGACAACCCGGCGGCGCACACGCTGACCTACGCGGTGCTGCCCGGGGTGCCGATGGATTTCCTCAACGCGCTGGCCCGCGCCTCCTGGGGCTTCATCCGCAACCAGGACGACCGCTACGGCGTCAAGGTCGTGGCCGAGGAGGCGATCAGCCTGAAATGGCAGGTTGACGAATATTCCTACTCGATCCCGTCGAACTTCCGCCGGCTCAAGGAGCTGGGCTTCGCCACCCGGGCCGATCTGGCGCGGTTCTGCGAATTCCTGCCGGCGCTGGTGAAGGTGACGGAATACGATCTCGAGGACATCGCGCGGCTGCTCAACGCCACCGATCCCAAGCTCGCCGGGCCCGACAGCTACAGCGTCGCGACGCTGAAGGAGGTGGCCCGGGCCTGGATGGACGACATGCACGATTACTGCAACATCAGCCATTCGCTGGGCGGGCTCGACCCGGTGCAGGTCGAGTTTGCCCTGGGCCTGCGCGACTTCCGTGCCGCCCGGCCCTGGCTGCGGCAGAATTTCGGCCCGCGCGACCGCTTCGGCTATCTCGAACCGCTGGACGGCCGCACCGTCTTCACCGCGCTGCGCCACGGCCCGGACGGCGAACAGGTCTTCGCGATCATCCACATGGAGGGCAAGGAGACGCCCGATCTGGACCCGCTGCGCCTGCACATCCCGGGGCTCGAGGGGCTGGGCTGGACCTGCGCCCTGCGGTCCCCGGGCATCGGCGGCGACTACATTTCCGGGCCGATCGTCCTGCGCGATTCCATGGCGCTGGTCTTCACCCGGCAGGGCTGAGGCGGCGGCGGCGCGCCGGTCAGAGCAGCACGCGGTGCTCGCGCTGGCCGGTGAAGCCCATCGGCACCGAGAAGGTCACGCCGGCCAGCGGGTCGTCCTGCGGCGCCCCGTCGGCCGCGGAGGTGACGAAGAGGATGTTGAGCTCCGGCCCGCCGAAGGCCGGGCAGCTCACCTGGCCGGCGGCGAGCCCCGCCGCGGTCATGAACTTGCCCTCGGGGTTGTAGCAGGCCACCCGCCCGGCGCCCCATTGCGCGTTCCAGAGATTGCCGCGGCTGTCGATCACCGCGCCGTCGGGCCGCAGCCCTTCCGGCGAGAGATCGACGAAGGTCTCGGGGTCGCCCTTCGGCCAGCCCTCGTGATCGAGCGCGACGCGCCGGATGATCATGGTGGGCGTGTCGGTGAAATAGGCGTAGCGCCCCTCGGGGCAGAAGCAGATGGCGTTCGGGATCGTCAGCCGGTCGTAGAGCCTGCGCAGCTCGCCGCGGAAATAGCGGTAGATCGCCCCGGCGCCGGAGCGCCCGTCCTTGGCCATGGTGCCGATCCAGAAGCCGCCCATCGGATCGGCGCGCCCGTCATTGGAGCGCAGGTCGGGGGCGTCGGCCGCCAGCGGCACCAGCGATTCCTCCTCCCCCGAGGCGGTGTCGAACAGGAACAGGTCGGTCTCGCTGGCGATCAGCAGGCGGCCGCTCTCGACCCAGCCGGCGGCCGAGACCGCGCGGTCGAAGCTCCAGTGCTGCTCCGCGCCCTCGGTCTGGCGCCGGTGCAGCCGGCCGCGCAGGATGTCGAACCAGTAGAGCGCGTCTTCCCAAGGGTGCCAGAGCGGCCCTTCGCCAAGCTCGCAGACGGTATCGCTGAAGATGAGATGTCCCATTCGGTTCGGCCCCTCCCGGATGCCGGACCACCTTGGCGCAGCCATGACGGGAAGGCCAGAGCCCCTCCTCCGCCGAGCGCTGCAACGCCCGGGCGCATCGCAACATCGCCGGGGCCGGGCCTCAGACCGGCATCCGTCCGTCCCCGGCCGGGCGCTCGGTTGCCGCCGGCGCCGGGGCCACTTCCCGCGTCCCGAGATCGACGCGGTCCTGCCGCACCTGGACGACGAGCAGGCCCAGCATGATCAGCAGGGCCAGGATCACTGCCTTCAGCAGGGTGAAATTCGTTCCGTAATGCATTCTCCGCCTCCTCTGCGGGTGCATCTCCAGCATCGCAGGCCGGCGGGGTCCGGGCAAATCACGTCCGCGCGCCGCCTCGGCGCTCCGGCGCCGGGCGCGGTGGGCCAATGAGCGCCGTTCTGCCGAAGCCGGGCGGTCAAAGATGCAGCACGGAAACATCTATGGCCCGGGCGCATTGGACGGGTGCGAAACCAGTCACAGGAGACTTTCATGTTCCGCAAGTTCACTGCCGCCGCCCTCGTTTCCGCCATGGGCCTCGCCGCAGCTCCGGCCTTCGCGCAGGACGTCAATGCCAGCCCGAAGGTCAACGCGAACAACCTGGTCAACGTGAACGTCGAGAATGTCGCCAACGACCTCGCCGAGAACCTGAGCGTCGACGTCTCCGACATCCCGGTCACCGTGCAGGCCCCGATCGGCGTGGCCGCGAATGTCTGCGACGTGGATGCCAACGTCCTCGCCCAGGGCGGCGAAGACGCCCCGGCGGATTGCGACGCCAAGAACACCTCCCAGGCACTGTCCCAGGTGGTGAAGAAGCAGATGGGCGGCTGATCCCCGTCCGGTGCAACCTCGTGAGCGACGGGCCGGCGCGGGACTTCCCGGGCCGGCCCATTGCATGCGCGCCGCGCCGCTGCGCTGCGCGCTCGGGCGCGATGCGATCGGGCTTGCCGCGGCCCGCGGCATCGGCTAATCCGGGCCGAGATGCGGGTGTAGCTCAATGGTAGAGCAGCAGCTTCCCAAGCTGACGACGAGGGTTCGATTCCCTTCACCCGCTCCATCCCCTACCGATCTCCGCCCTCCACCCCGCACGCTGCGGAACCGCGGCCTTGGCGCCTTGGTTCTCACTGTGACCGGGCGCGCCGCGCGGCGTCCATTTCGGCTGCGCGATCCGCGACGAGGAAGACGGGGAACAGGGCGATGATGATCGGACGTTTGGGCGGTTTGGGCGCGCTGGTGACCTTTGCGGCGGGGCTCGTGGGCACCCTGAACATCCTCAACCTCTACCTCACCCCCGAGGCGCCGCTCGCCGGCACCACCGCGGCGCTGACCATGACCGTGGCGGCGGGAGCGGTGGCGCTGGCCGGGGCGGCGATGTATTGGGGCGATGCGCCGCGCTGGCGCTGGATCGCGCTCGCCCTCGCCCTCACGACGCTTCTCGCGGCGCTGGTCCACGGCACGCATTGGCTGATCCTCGCCATGGCCCTGGCCTGTCTCGGGGTGCTGCTGAACGCGCTGGCCGCGCCGTTCCGCCGCCGCGCCTGAGCCACCTCCGGCGCTCAGACCCGCTCGGCCAGCCGCGCGACGCGGCGGCGCAGCTCGTCGGTGATCGCCCCGCCCCGCGGCGCATCCGCCAGCCCCTGTAGCATCGTCCGGTCGGGGCGCGCCCGCCGCGGCCAGTCGAGCCCGCCCAGAACGGCGCGCGCCGGCTCGGACAGGAGCGGCGGCGGGGAATGGCCCGCAAGCTCCCCCCAGATGCGGGCCCAGAGCCGCGCCGTGCTCCACGGGTTGTAGCCGCCGCCGCCCGATACCACGAGCCGCGGGGCGAGCGGCCGCAGCGCCCGGAGCGCCGCCAGATGCGCGTTGTTCGACAGGCCGAGCCGGGCCAGCGGATCCTCGGCCAAGGCATCGGCGCCGCATTGCAGGAAGATCGCGTCCGGCCGGAAGCCCGCCACCGCCGGCAGGATCACCCGGTCGAGGACCAGGGCGAACTCGTCGTCGTGGAAGCCGCGCGGCACCGGCAGGTTGAAGGCTGCGCCGCCCGCCCTGTCTTCGAGCGCCCCGGTGAAAGGCCAGCGGCCCTCCTCGTGGACCGAGATCACCCGCACCCGGTCGGAGCCGCGGAACGCCAGTTCGACGCCGTCGCCGTGATGCGCGTCCAGATCGACATACGCGACGCGCCCGCAGCCGAGCGCGAGCAGCCGCCGGATCGTCACTACCGGCTCGTTGAGATAGCAGAACCCCGCGGCCCGGTCGGGCAGGCCGTGATGGGTGCCGCCGCCGGGGTTGAAGACCGCCGGAACCCCGCCCATCAGCAGCTCCGCGGCCAGCAGCCCGCCGCCCACCGCGGTGGCGGGGCGCCGGAACATGGCCGGGTAGACCGGGTTCGACAGCGTGCCGAGCCCGTGCCGCGTCCGGGTGCCGGCATCGACCTCCTGGCTCCGCTCGGCCCGCATCAAGGCGGCGACGTAATCGGGATGGTGAAAGCCGGTCAGCGCCGCGGGCTTGGCCCGGGGGCTGGTGCGGTAGGACGCCGCCGGCAGCCAGCCGAGCGCCCGGCAGAGATCGGTGACCGCCGGCACCCGGGCGATGGCGAGCGGATGGCGCGGCGCGAAGGCCGGCGCGCGGTAGATCGTCGAGCCGATGAAGAGCGCGGAGGTCATCGCCTCCGTGCCGGCCGGTGCGGAGCGACGCCGCGCCGGCGGGACCCCGAAGGGATTACCAGCGCAGCACCACCGCGCCCCAGGCCAGGCCGCCGCCGATGGCCTCGGTGACGATCAGGTCGCCGCGCTTGATCTGGCCGCGCGCGACCCCCACCGACAGCGCCAGCGGGATCGAGGCGGCGGAGGTGTTGCCGTGATCCTGGACGGTGACCACCACCCGCTCCATCGGCAGGCCGAGCTTCTTGGCGGTGCCCTGGATGATGCGGATATTGGCCTGGTGCGGCACCACCCAGTCGACATCGCTGCCGGTCAGCCCGACCTTATCCAGCGCCGTCTCGGCGGTCTGCGCGAGCTTCTCGACGGCGTGGCGGAAGACCTCGCGGCCCTGCATCCGCAGATGCCCGGTGGTCTGGGTCGAGACGCCGCCATCGACGAAGAGGATGTCGCGGTGGCGGCCGTCGGAATTCAGGTCGGTGGCCAGGATGCCGCGATCGCTGGCGGCACCCTCGCCCTCCTGCGCCTCGAGGATCAGCGCCCCGGCGCCGTCGCCGAACAGCACGCAGGTCGAACGGTCGGTCCAGTCCATGATCTTCGAGAAGGTCTCGGCGCCGATCACCAGCACCCGCCGCGCCTGGCCCGACAGGATCATGCCATGCGCGGTGCTGAGCGCGTAGACGAAGCCCGCGCAGACCGCCTGGATGTCGAAGGCGAAGCCGCGCGTCATGCCGAGGGCCGATTGCACCATGGTGGCCGCCGAGGGGAAGGTGAGATCCGGCGTCGAGGTGGCGACGATCACCGCGTCGAGATCGTCGGGCGCGAAGCCGGCATCCGCGAGCGCCGCCTCGGCGGCGCGGGTGGCCAGCACCGAGGTGGTCTCGCCCTCCTCGGCGAAGTGCCGGCGCTCGATCCCCGAGCGGGCGCGGATCCATTCGTCGGTGGTGTCGAGCGTGCGCTCGAAGGCCGCGTTCTCGACGACCTTCTTCGGCAGGTAGTGGCCGCATCCCGCGACCACGGCACGTAACGTCATGAGTTGGTCCCGTCCTTCGCGCCGGATTCCGGCGCTGCGGCATCGTGGGCAAGCTCGGCCGCGGATGCAACCCGGGCCGCCAGCTTGTCCGAGAAGCCCGATTGCGCCAGCCGGAAGGCCAGCTTCACTGCCGCCGAGACGCCGGTCGCGTCGGCCGCGCCGTGCGACTTCACCACGGTGCCGTTGAGCCCGAGAAAGACCCCGCCATTGACGCGGCGCGGGTCGATGCGCTTCTGCAGGCGCTTCAGCGAGGTCAGCGCCAGCACCGAGGCGATGCGCGACAGCGGCGAATAGGCGAAGGCCTCGCGCAGCAGGTCGCCGACCAGCCGCGCGGTGCCCTCGCCGGTCTTCAGCGCGACATTGCCGGTGAAGCCGTCGGTGACGATGACATCGGCCTTCTGGCCCGGGATGTCGCCGCCCTCGACGAAGCCCACGAACTCGAAATTCGCCCGCGACGCGGTGCGCTCCATCAGGTCATGCGCCGCCTTGAGTTCGGCGCGGCCCTTGTGCTCTTCGGTGCCGACATTGAGCAGGCCGACCCGCGGCCGCTCCAGCGCCAGCCCGTTGCGGGCATAGGAGGCGCCCATCAGCGCGTATTGCAGCAGATCCTCGTCGTCGGCGCGGATATCGGCGCCGACATCGAGCATGATGTTGAAGCCCTGGGGGTTGCGCGACGGCCAGAGCACCGCGATGGCCGGGCGGTTGACCCCCGGCAGCTTGCGCAGGCGCACCATCGACATCGCCATCAGCGCGCCGGTATTGCCGCAGCTCACCGCCACGGTGGCCTCGCCGCCGCGCACCGCGTCGAGCGTCGACCACATCGACGTGTCCTTGCCGCGGCGCATCACCTGGCTCGGCTTGTCGTCCATGGTGACGACGCCCTGGGCGTCGCGGATCTCGCAGCGCCCATCGAGGTGACGGGCGACCTGCCGCCTGGCAACCAGCTTCTCCAGTTCGGCCCGGGGGCCGTGCAGGATGAAGCGGATGTCGGGATTCTTCTTCGCCGATTCGGCGATACCGGCGACCACGGCCGACGGGCCGCGATCCCCGCCCATCGCGTCGACGGAAATCACCACCTGCCCCTGGCCCGCCTCCGGTCGATCCTGCCTCGAGGTCATGGAAGGTGGCCTGTTGCAGCTGTTACGCGGCGTCTTCGTCCAGATCGATCTCGTCGGCCGTCGCCACGACCTCACGGTCGGCGTAGTGGCCGCAGGACGGGCAGACGTGGTGCGGGCGCTTCAGCTCGCCGCAATTGCTGCACTCGTTCGGGTTCGCCGCGGAGAGCGAATCGTGCGCACGACGCTTGTTGCGGCGCGACTTGGAAACCTTGTTCTGTTGGACGGCCATGTCTCAACCCCGGATGGTTCGGGCCCCCGCAGGGGCGTGTTTCGTGTGCTCCGACCCCGCCGGCGCAGACGCGCTCCCGGGGATCATCGGAATCCCCGCGCTCTTAGTGCCGAAGCCGGGCCGGAAGCAACCCTTATTCTCGCGTGAGGGCGCGACCATTGCGATTGCCGCGGCGCGCGCAAGCGCCGCATGCGGCCTAGCGCTCCTCGGGCTCCTCGCCGTCTCCCGCCAGCCGCTCGCGCAGTCCGGCGAGCCCGGCGAACGGCTTGGTCTCCTCGGCGCGGATCGGCGCGGCGCCGGCCGGCCGGGCCTCGACCTCGCCCATCTCGACACCCGGGGCGCGCGGGAAGTCGGGCGCCGCGAGGAGCAGCGCCTCGGCCATCACCGCGGCCGGGTCGATGACCGCCCCGAGCGGCTCGACGGTGTCATCCTCGGGCATCTCGGTCTCCGAGCCGGGTTCCGGCGCGCTGATCCGTTCCGCCGGCAGGAACAGCCGCTCGACCTCGGTGTCGATGCGGGTGGTGACGGGCTCCAGCGTGACCCCGCATTCCTGCACCACGGTGGCGCCGAGGGCGCCGGTCAGTCGGAAGCCCTGCTTGCCGCGCGGCACGATCTCGCCCGAGAAGGCGAGCTTGCGCAGCGCCTGGAAGCCCAGCGTTTCGGCCAGCGCGGCACGCGCCGCCCCGTCCGGCGCAACGGCAAAAGCGGTGGGCCGCGCCTGCGACAGGTCCGCGGTCCGGAACGGCCCGGGAGAGCCTTGGGCAGCAGTCATGACGGGACCCCTTCCTCTGCTTGATCGCCACGATTTCCTTCTGTAAGCGGAATAAAAGGCGAAAACGTCCAATGACAAGAGGGGCGGCATGCTCGGCAAGGGCTCTATCATCCGGCGCGCGGGCCGGGTCGCATGCGCGGCCGGCCTGCTGACGCTTGCCGCCTGCTCGGCGCAGTTCCGCAATCACGGCTACGTTCCCGAGGAGCGTGAACTGGCCGAGCTGGTGCCCGGGATCGACACCCGCGCCACCGTCGAATCCTCGGTCGGCGTGCCCGGCGTGACCGGGCTCAGCGACGGCGCCGGCTATTATTACGTGGCGTCGCGGATGCGGCACTTCGCCTGGCAGGAGCCCGAGATCGTCGACCGCGAGGTGGTGGCGATCACCTTCGCCGCCGACGACACCGTCGCGGGCATCGAGCGTTACGGGCTGGAGCATGGCCGCGTCGTGCCGCTGTCGCGCCGGGTGACCCGCTCCGGCGGCGGCGACATCAGCTTCATCCGCAAGCTGTTCGGCAATATCGGGCGGCTCGACACCACGGAACTGCTGCGCTCGCAGTGAGCCGGGCCGAGGCCCTGCCGCCGGATCTGGTGCGCGGCCGCTACCGGGTGCGGGCGGCGCGCGACGCCGCCGACCGGACCGCGGCGCTGGCCCTGCGCAGCAGCGCCTTCCGGCCCCGCGCCGCGGCCGCCGATGCCGATGCCGACCGCCATGACGCGGCGAGCCAGCACATGCTGGTGGAGCCGCGCGAGGGCGGCGCGCCGCGCGCGGTGTTCCGCCTGCGGTCCTGGCACGGCACCGAGATCACGCAGTCCTATGCCGGGCAATTCTACGACCTGACGCGCCTCGGCGCCTTCCCGGCGCCGATGCTGGAGCTCGGGCGCTTCTGCCTCAGTCCGGGCCGGCCCGATCCCGACCTTCTGCGCCTCGCCTGGGCGGCGATCGGTGCCGAGGTCGACCGCCGGGGCGCCGGGCTGCTCTTCGGCTGCGCCTCCTTCGTCGGCGCCGACCCGGCGCGCCATGTCGGCGCCCTGGCGGCGCTGGCCAAGGATCATATGGCGCCCGAGCGCTGGCGCCCCGCCCCCGGCCCGGCGCCGGTCCACCGCTTTGCCGCCCGGCCCGGCGGAGCGCCCGACCCCAGCGCCCTGCCGCCGCTTCTGCGCAGCTACCTGGCGCTCGGCGGCTGGGTCTCGGACTTCGCCGTCATCGATGCCGATCTCGACACGCTGCACGTCTTCGTCGGCGTCGAGGTGGCGCGCATCCCGCCCGGCCGGGCCCGGCTGCTGCGCGCGCTCGCCGCCGGCGATGCTTGACCGCGCCGCCGCCCGGCGCTAGCGGCGGCGCATGGCACAGGCACCCCTTCTGCAATTGTCCGACATCGCGCTGACCTTCGGCGGCGATCCGGTATTCTCCGACCTCTCGCTGGTGGTCCAGCCCGGCGACCGGGTGGCGCTGGTGGGCCGCAACGGCTCGGGCAAGTCGACCCTGATGAAGGTCATGTCGGGCCGCGTCGAGGCCGATGCCGGCACCCGCGTGGTGCCGCCGGGGATCAGCGTCGGCTACATGGAGCAGGACCCGGATTTCGCCGGCTTCGCCACGCTGGGCGACTATGCCGCCGAACGGCTCGATGCGGCCGAGGCCTGGCGCGTCGAGGCCGCGGCCGAGGGCCTCGCCTTCGATCCCGGCCGTGACACCGCCACCGCCTCGGGCGGCGAGCGGCGGCGCGCGGCGCTGGCGCGGATCATGGCCGAGGATCCGGACCTGATGCTGCTCGACGAGCCCACCAACCATCTCGACATCGCCGCCATCGGCTGGCTCGAGGAGACGCTGCGGGCGACCCGCAAGGCCTTCGTGCTGATCTCGCACGACCGCCGCTTCCTCAGCGAGCTGACCCGCGCCACGCTGTGGATCGACCGCGGCGCGGTGCGCCGGCAGGAGGCGGGCTTTGCCCAGTTCGAGGCCTGGCGCGACAAGGTCTGGGCCGAGGAGGACGCGCAGCGCCACAAGATGGACCGCAAGATCAAGGCCGAGGCCCGCTGGGCGGTCGAGGGCATCAGCGCCCGCCGCAAGCGCAACCAGGGCCGGGTCCGGGCGCTGCAGGACCTGCGCGCCGAGCGCGCCGCGATGATCCGCCGCCAGGGCACCGCGGCGATGGAGCTGGCCTCCGGGCCGACCTCCGGCAAGAAGGTCATCGAGGCCGAGCGGATCGCCAAGACCTATGACGGCCGCACCCTGCTCAGCGATTTCTCGCTGCGCGTGCTGCGCGGCGACCGGGTCGCCTTCGTCGGTCCGAACGGCGTGGGAAAGACCACGCTGATCAAGATGTTGACGGGCGAGGTTGAGCCGGATGCCGGGACCGTCAGCCTTGGCACCTCGCTGGTGCCGGCGGTCTTCGACCAGACCCGGGCGCGGCTCGATCCGGAGGCCAGCCTGTGGGAGAACCTGACCGGCGACCCGGAGATGCGGGTCTCGGGCAAGGCCGACCAGGTGCTGGTGCGCGGCGAGCCGCGCCACGTCGTGGCCTATCTCAAGGACTTCCTGTTCGACGAGGCGCGCGCCCGCGCGCCGGTGCGCTCGCTCTCGGGCGGCGAACGGGCGCGGCTGCTCCTCGCCAAGATCATGGCGCGGGAATCGAACCTCCTGGTGCTCGACGAGCCGACCAACGACCTCGACGTCGAGACGCTGGATCTGCTGCAGGATCTGCTGGGCGAGTATGACGGCACGGTGCTGCTGATCAGCCACGACCGCGACTTCCTCGACCGGGTGGCCACCACCACGGTGGCGATGGAGGGCGATGGCCGCGCCGTGGTCTATGCCGGTGGCTGGAGCGATTACCAGGCGCAACGCCGGGCCAGCGCCCCCGCGCCCGAGCCGGCCCGCAAACCCGCCAAGCCGGCCAGGCCCGCCCCGGCCGCGCCCGCGCCGTCCGCGCCGGCGGCCCAAGGGTCCGCCGCGACGGCCGGGCTGAGCTTTACCGAGCGCCACCGGCTGGCCGCGCTGCCCGACGAGATCGCCCGGCTCGAGGCCGAGATCGGCAAGCTGAACGCGCTGCTCGCCGATCCCGATCTCTTCAGCCGCGAGCCGGTGAAGTTCCGCAAGGCCGGCGAGGCGCTGGCCGAACGCCAGGTGAAACTCGCCGCCGCCGAGGAGGAATGGCTCGACCTGGCCGAACGCGCCGAAGGATGAGGCGGCGGGCGGATAATCCGCCGCTCCGGCCCCGCGCTGCAAGCCCTTGATATTGACTTTGAAAAGCCGCCGCCCCATGCTTCGCCAAACCGGGGAGGGATACGGATGGGTGAAAAAACGCTCACGCGGATGGATCTGAGCGAAGCCGTGTTCCGCGAGGTCGGATTGTCGCGCAACGAAAGCGCCGATCTGGTCGAGGCGGTGCTGCAGCACATGTCCGACGCCCTGGTGGCCGGCGAACAGGTGAAGATCTCGTCCTTCGGCACCTTCTCGGTGCGCGACAAGGCCGCCCGGATCGGCCGCAACCCTAAGACCGGCGAGGAGGTGCCCATCCAGCCCCGCCGCGTCCTGACCTTCCGGCCGTCGCATCTGATGAAGGACCGCGTCGCCGCCGGCAACAAACGCTGAGGCCTCGACCGATGACCAAATCCCCCGACGCCTTCCGCACCATCAGCGAGGTGGCGGAATGGCTCGACACGCCGGCCCACGTGCTGCGGTTCTGGGAGAGCAAGTTCACCCAGGTCAAGCCGGTGAAGCGCGCCGGCGGGCGGCGCTATTACCGGCCCTCCGACATGACGCTGCTGGGCGGCATCAAGCAGCTCCTGCACGAGGACGGCATGACCATCAAGGGCGTGCAGAAGCTGCTCTCGGAACGCGGCGTGAAGGCCGTGGCGGCGCTGTCGCCGCCGGTCGACCGCGACCAGGACGCGGACATCGCCGATGCGCCGATCGCGCTCGAGGCCGAGGAGGAGCAGCGCGAGGCCCGCGTGGTGCCCTTCGCCCCGGCCCCGCGCGCCGGCACGCGCACCCCGGCCCGCGCTCCGGTCGCGGCGGAGATGACCGACCCGCGGCCGGGCGGGGGGCGCGCCGAGGCCGGCGCCGAGCAGGGCGAGGACGAGGCGGCCCCGGCCGCGGAGGACGCGGCATCCGCGGCCCGGCCGGACGCCCCGGCGCCCGAAGCTGCCGCGCCGAGCGACGCGGATGCGGCCGGCCCGGCCCCCGCCCGCCCGGAGGGCGCCTCCGCGCAGCCGGACCTGCCGGATTTCCTGGCCCGGCCGTTCTCCGAACGCGCCGAGGCGCCCGATGAGCCCGCGGAGCCCGCCCCCGGACCGCTGCATTACCTTGGCCATCTGACCCGCATCGCCCCCGACCGGGCGCACGCCATGCGGCCGCTCGTGCAGCGGCTGGAACGGCTGTTCGACGGGGCGTGAGACGCGCCGCGATTTCCCTGCCGAAAGGGGTTGCCCCTGTCGGCAGAACCTGTAAACACACGGCGAAAGTCGGGCTATGGCGCAGCCTGGTAGCGCGTCCGTCTGGGGGACGGAAGGTCGCAGGTTCAAGTCCTGCTAGCCCGACCAAATTCTCCCAATTTCTCGCCGGACCGTCCGGCGCAGCCGTTCGGGTCCGGATCACGGACGCGCGCCGTCCGTATGGGGAGGTGCGATGACCGGGGTCCTAGCCAGCCAGCAGATCGAGACGCTCCTTGACCGGGGCGCCATCCGCAGCGATGCCCCGCCGGTGGCGGGCCAGGTCCAGCCGGCGAGCCTCGATCTCCGGCTCGGGCCGGTGGCGCACCGGGTCCGCGCCTCGTTCCTCGCCGGGGAGACCCGCAGCGTCGCCGAACGGCTCGCCGAGTTCGAGATGCACCGCGTCGATCTCGGCCCCGGCGCCGTGCTCGAGAAGGGCTGCGTCTACGTCGTGCCGCTGCAGGAGCATCTCGCCCTGCCCGAGGGCCTCTCGGCCGTGGCCAACGCCAAGTCCTCGACCGGCCGGCTCGACCTGCTCACCCGCACGATCACCGATGGCGGGACCGAGTTCGACCGCATCCCGGCGGGCTATCGCGGGCCGCTCTATGCCGAGATCTGCCCGCGCTCCTTCTCGGTGCTGGTGCGGCCCGGCATGCGGCTCAACCAGATCCGCTTCCGCGAGGGCCGCGCGCTGCTCGACGATGGCGAGCTCGAGGCGCTGCACGCCGCCGAGACCCTGGTCAGCGGCGGGCCGGCGGTGATCCGCGACGGGCTGGGCTTCTCGGTCGATCTGCGCCCCGAGCGCGGCGACCTCGTGGGCTACCGCGCCAAGCCGCATACCGGGGTGGTCGACCTCGACCGCGTCGGCCACTACCCGGCCGCCGAGTTCTGGGAAGAAGTGCGCAGCCGCGACGGGCGGATCATCCTCGACCCCGACGCCTTCTACATCCTGGTCAGCCGCGAGGCGGTGCACATCCCGCCGGGCTATGCCGCCGAAATGGCCCCCTATCTGGCCATGGTGGGCGAATTCCGCGTGCATTACGCGGGATTCTTCGATCCCGGTTTCGGACATGCCCCGGCCGGCGGCGGCGGCGCCCGCGGCGTGCTCGAGGTGCGCTGCCACGAGGCGCCCTTCGTGCTCGAACACGGCCAGGTCGTGGGCCGGCTGCTTTACGAAAGGATGGCGGAAACTCCGGCCCAGCTTTACGGCGCCGGCATTGCCTCCAACTACCAGGGTCAGGGGCTCAAGCTCGGAAAGCATTTCCGAATCTGAAACCGTTTGTTTCCGGGATCTTGCGGCCAATCTTCGCCGATGCCCCCGGGGATCGGCGAAATAGTTCCGATTTTCGGCATTCCTCCGCCTGCGCCGCGGAACCAGCCCCCGGATAGCTCGTTTGTCACACCGAAAGGCACTCGCCTTTTCATAAGACGATAGGAGTTATCCATGCTGTCTAAGAAAAATGTCGCGCTGTCTACGACCCTGATCGCCGGTCTTCTGGCCAGCCCCGCCTTGGCCGCCATGAGCGCCTCCGCCACCACCGATCTCAACTTCCGCTCCGGTCCCGGGCCGCAATACGAGATCCAGGGGGTCATTCCCGCCGAAACCGCAGTCGACGTGAATGGCTGCCTGGAGAACACCGAATGGTGCGAAGTCACCTTCGACGGTCAGACCGGCTGGGCCTATGCCGCCTACCTGACCACCCCGGTGGAGAACGAGCCGATGGTCCTGACCGAGGCGCCCTCCTCGGTGGAAATCCAGACCGTGACCTATGACGACGGCAACAAGGCCGTGGGCGGCAGCGCCGGCGCCGCTTGGGGTGCCGCTGCCGGGTCGTTGTTGGTCGGTGGCCCCGCCGCCGTCGCCGCAGGCGCGATCATCGGTGCCGCCACCGGTGCCGCCAGCACCGTAGAGGAGAAGACCGTGACCTATGTCCGCGAGAACCCGGTCGAGCCGGTCTATCTCAACGGCGAAGTGGCCGTCGGCGCCGGCATCCCGGAAGACATCGAGGTCTATTCGGTTCCGGAGAGCGACTTCTCCTACCTGAACGTGAACCAGCAGACCGTGGTCATCGACCCGGAGAACCGCCGCATCGTGCACGTGCTGCGCTGATCGCGATCTGACAGAGACCAAGAAAGCCCCGGCTTCGGCCGGGGCTTTTTTGCGTCCGAGCGCGCTCAATCCTCGAACAGCTCGCTCTGCCCGGTATCGGCGGCCTCCTCGGCATCGGCGTCGCCCTCGCCGAGCCGCGGCGCCATGTCGGGCGGCGGCCGGCTTTCCAGCAGGCCCGCGGCGCGCAACTCCTTGAGCCCGGGCAGGTCGCGCGCCGATTCCAGCCCGAAATGGTCGAGGAACCGGTCGGTCACCACGAAGGTCACCGGGCGGCCGGGCGTCATGCGGCGGCGGCCCAGCCGGATCCATTCCATCTCCATCAGCTGGTCGACGGTGCCGCGGCTGACCGTGACGCCGCGGATCTCCTCGATCTCGGCCCGTGTCACCGGCTGGTGGTAGGCGATGATCGCCAGCGTCTCGATGGCGGCGCGGCTGAGCTTGCGGGTCTCGACGGTCTCTTCGCGCATCAGGAAGCCGAGATCGGGCGCGGTGCGGAAGGCCCAGCCGTCGCCGGCCCGCATCAGGTGCACGCCGCGGCCCTCGTAGCGCCGGCGCAGCAGCGCCAGCGCCTCGGCGGCGTCCGAGCCGACCGGCAGCCGGTCGTTCAGCGCACGCACGCTCAGCGGCTCGGGGGCGGCGAAGAGCAGGGCCTCGACCATGCGCTCCTGCTCGGCCAGCGGCGGCGGCGGGAAGCTCCCGCCCGGCCGTGGCGCCCGCGCCGCCGCGCCGGCGGTGTCTTCCGGCTCGTCCTCGAACGCCTCGTCGCTCATCTGTCGCGCTCCCGGCGGCGCAGCTCGATCGGCGCGAAGGTGGCGGACTGGCGCAGTTCCACGCGGCCTTCCTTGACCAGTTCCAGCGACGCCGCGAAGGTCGCCGCGGTGGCCGAGCGGCGCTTGACCGGGTCGTCGCGCCAATCTTCCGGCAGGTAGCCCGCGATGTCGGTCCAGCTGCCGGCAAAGCCGATCAGCCCGCGCAGCCGCTCCAGCGCCTGCTCCATCGTGTAGATCCGGTCGCGGTCCAGCACGAAGGGGCGGAACTCGTCGCGGGTGCGCAGCCGCGCATAGGCCTGCATCAGCTCCAGCAGGGTGGCGCAGTAGGCCACCCGGCGCACCCGTTCCACCGGATCGGGGCCGCCGCGGGCAAAGACGTCACGGCCCAGCCGGTCGCGCGCCATCAGCCGCGCCGCGGCGTCGCGCATGGCCTGCAAACGCTCCAGCTGGAAGGCCAGATGCGCGGCCATCTCCTCGCCCGAGGGGCCCTCCTCCTCGGGATCGGGGGGCAACAGCAGGCGCGATTTCAGGAAGGCCAGCCAGGCCGCCATGACGAGGTAATCGGCGGCCAGCTCGATCCGCAGGTCGCGGGCATTCTCCACGAAGGCGAGGTATTGCCTAGCGAGGTCGAGCACCGAGATGCGGCGCAGATCGACCTTCTGGGTCCGCGACAGCGTCAGCAGCAGGTCGAGCGGCCCCTCGAAGCCGTCGACATCGACGATCAGCGCCTCGGCGGCCAGCCGGTCGGCCACGCTGAGATGCGCGATCTCCGCTCCGGGCTTGCCGCCCTGCCCTGAACCCTCGGCCTCGGTCATGCTGGCGCGGCCTCAGTCCCGTTCCGACGACAGGCCGTCAAGTTCGGCGCTCAGGCCCGCCAAGTCAAGTTCGGGCACCGTGGGCCGCGCCGCCAGCGCCGCCTCGGCCCGGGTCTGGGCCGCGGCGCTCATCGTGCCCGCCTCGGCCATCACCGCGGCGATCTCGGCGGCGTCGCCGTTGCAATGCAGGACCACGTCGCATCCGGCCGCGAGGCTGCGGCGCGCCCGGTCGGCGACGCTGCCCGACAGCGCCTGCATCGAGATGTCGTCGGTCATCAGCAGCCCGCCGAAGCCCAGATCGTCGCGGATCACGCCGATCATCCGTTCCGAGACGGTGGCCGGGCGGGCATCGAAGGCCTCGTAGACCAGATGCGCGGTCATCCCGAGCGGCAGGTCGGCAAAGGGCCGAAAGGCGGCGAAATCCACCGCCGCGAGCTCCTCGGCGCCGGCCCGGATGCGCGGCAGGTCGAGATGGCTGTCGGCCTCGGCCAGGCCGTGGCCCGGCAGGTGCTTGATGACCGGGAAGACGCCGCCGTCGAGGCAGCCCTGGGCCACCGCGCAGCCCATCTCGATGACCTCGGCGGCGGTTTCGCCGTAGCAGCGGTTGCGCAGGAAATGGTGGGTGTCCGGGCGCGCCACGTCGAGCATCGGGGCACAATTGCCGTCGATCCCGAGCGCCGTCAGCTCGGCCGAGATGATGCGGTAGCGCAGATACATGGCGCGGCCCGCCATTGCTCCGTACCGGCGCACGAAATAGAGCGGCGGCGCCCAGTCCCGCCCAAGCGGCGGGCGCAGGCGCTGCACCCGGCCGCCCTCCTGGTCGATGAAGATCGGCGCGTGCCAGCCCACCGCATCGCGCAGATCGGCGCACAGCGCGCGGATCTGCTCCGCGTCGCCGAGATTGCGGCCGAACAGGATGAAGCCGAACGGGTTGGCCTCGCGGAAGAGCCGCCGCTCCTCCGCGCCGAGATCGAGGCCGGCGCAGCCCAGGATGGCCGCCCCGAAGCGGCTCACCGGGTGACCACCGGGATGCAATCGGCCTTCTCGGCCACGAAGGCGGCGCAGAACCGGCGCGCATCCGACAGGTCGTCGAAGCCGTGCGCGCGCAGGCGGTAGAAGGTCTTGCCGCCCGAACTCGCCTGCTCGATCACCCGCACCTTGTTGGCCATGAAGGCCTCGAAGCGGCCGGACAGGCGCTGCCATTCGCGGCGCGCCGTCTCGGGGCTGTCGAAGGCCCCGAGCTGGACCAGCCGGGTGCCGGCCGACAGCGTCTCCGAGGCGATCTCCTTCACCGCCGCGGGTTCGGCCGGGCGGGCGCGTTCCGGGGCCAGCGCCACCGCGCGGTAGACCCCGGCCGGGCGGATCGACGGCCGCAGCGACACCGCGACGCCGGGCACCGAGGCCGGCACGATGGCCGCGGCGAGCACCGGCTGCGCAACGCCCAGCACCTCGGCCAGAACGGAATCGATGCTGGCGGCGGTCGCCTCGTCCTCGCGCGGCGGCTTCGGCGCCGCGGCGGCGAGGTCGCGCCCGGTGGGATCGGGATAGGCCGAGGCGGTCAGCTCCGACAGGCTGGGCAGCGGCGCCGGGCCGGGGGCGTCGGCCGCAGTCTCCTCGGCCTCCGCGGCGGCAAAGGCCGCCTGCGCCAGATCCTCGTCGCTGAGCCCGGCCATCTCGGGGGCCAGGCGCAGCGTCTCGGCCGAGCCCTCGGCCAGGCCGAGCCCCGCCACGGCGTTGACCGCGAGGCCCAGATGGTCGGCGAACCGGCCGCCGGGATCCTCGGGCGCCAGCCGCATCGGGCCCTCGGTGGCCAGCACCACCGGCACGCCCGAGACGTCGCGCAGCACCTGCTGTGTGCCCCAGACGCCGATGCCCAGCATCAGCGCCAGCGACATCACTGCGCCCGACCGCTTGGTCCAGCGCGCGATGCCGTCGATCATGCCCTGGGCCAATCCGTGACCGGGTGCGACGCCGGTCACCGGACCGGCCTGGTAGGTCTCCGCCATCACTGCCTCGCTTCGGCCCCTCCGGCGATCCGGGGCGGCCGCTGTCCTGCTCGATCTCGACCGCCGGCGGGCGCTGTTATCTCAGCGCATTTCCTCGACCGGGGTGACGCCCAAAATACCGAGGCCGGCCGAAATGACAACCGAGACCGCGCGCGCCAGCGCGATTTTGGCCGCCGACGTGTCCGGATCGCCGTCCTGCAGAAAGCGCAGAGCCGGCACGTCGTTGCCGCGGTTCCACAGGGTGTGGAATTCGGAGGCCAGGTCGTAGAGGTAGAAGGCCACGCGGTGCGGCTCGTGGCCCTTGGCGGCGATCTCCACCAGCCGCGGCCATTCCGCCAGCTTGCGCGCCACGGCGATCTCGGCGGCGTCCTCGAGCCGCGCCAGATCGGCCCCGGCCAGCGCCGCGTCGGAGACGTCGAGCCCGGCCTCGCGCGCCTTGCGCAGCACCGAATGCACCCGGGCATGGGCGTATTGCACGTAGAAGACCGGGTTTTCCTTCGACTGCTCCACCGCCTTGGCGAAGTCGAAGTCGAGCGCCGCGTCGTTCTTGCGGGTCAGCATCACGAAGCGGGTGACGTCGGCACCCACCTCCTCGACCACGTCGCGCAGGGTGACGAAGGTGCCGGCGCGCTTCGACATCTTGAAGGGCTCGCCGTTCTTGTAGAGCTTGACCAGCTGGCAGAGCTTGATGTCGAGCGGCACGCGGGCGTCCGACAGCGCCGCCACCGCCGCCTTCATGCGCTTGACGTAGCCGCCGTGATCGGCGCCGAAGACGTCGATCAGCAGGTCGTAGCCGCGGCTCACCTTGTCCCAGTGATAGGCGATGTCGGGGGCGAAATAGGTCCAGCCGCCATCCGATTTCATGATCGGGCGGTCGACGTCGTCGCCATGGGCGGTGGACTTGAAGAGCGTCTGCTCGCGCGGCTCCCAATCCTCCGGCAGCTTGCCCTTGGGGGGCTCCAGCGTGCCGCGGTAGATCAGGCCCTTGCCGCGCAGGGTCTCGATCGCCTCCTCGATGCGGCCGGTGCCGTAGAGCGACTTCTCCGAGAAGAAGCGGTCCATGCGCACGCCGAGGAGATGCAGGTCCTCGCGGATCAGGTCCATCATCTTCTCGGTGGCGAAGGCGCGCACGGTCTCCAGCCACTCGTCCTCGCCGGCATCGACGAAGGCGTCGCCGACCTCGTCCTTCAGCGCCTGCCCGACGGCGATCAGGTAATCGCCCGGATAGGTGCCGTCGGCGAACTCGACCTCGCGGCCATGCGCCTCGAGATAGCGCAGGTAGACCGAGCGGGCGAGCACGTCGACCTGGGCGCCGCCATCGTTGATGTAGTATTCGCGGGTGACCTCCCAGCCGGCATAATCCATCAGCGCCGCCAGCGCGTCGCCGAACACCGCGCCGCGGGTATGGCCGACATGCAGGGGCCCGGTCGGGTTGGCCGAGACGTATTCCACATTGACCCGGCGCCCCCGCCCCAGCGTGGCGCGGCCATAGGCCTCGCCGGCCTCCAGTACCGTGCGGGCGACACCCTGCCAGACCGCCGGGGCGAGCCGCAGGTTGATGAAGCCCGGCCCGGCCACCTCGGCCGAGACGATGCGCGGATCGGCGGCCAGCCGGGCGACCAGCGCCTCGGCGATGTCGCGCGGCTTGCGGCCCGCGGGCTTGGCCAGCACCATCGCGGCGTTGGTCGCCATGTCGCCGTGGCTGGCGTCGCGCGGCGGCTCCACCGTGACCGGCCCGAGATCGAGACCGCCGGGCAGCGCGCCCTCGGCCTCGAGCGCGCCGATCGCGCCGGTCACCAGCGTGCCGATTTCGGAAAAGAGGTTCATGAACGTCACCTTGATCTGCCGGCGGCGGTCATATCACGCGGGGGGGCGGGGTCAACGGCGCGGCCCGGGGCCGGGCGGCCGGGCCCGGATCGCCGGGACCGGGGGCGCAGACGGCCGGGGGCGCTCCTGCCCGGCCGTCTGCAGCGGCGGCGGGCGGGGATGGGGGCGCTGCCCCCGCCGCCTGCGGCGGCTCCCCCGGGATATTTCGGCTCAGAAGAAGGGCGGCCTGCGGGGGCGGGAGACCGCGGCCGGGTCAGGCCTGGCCGGCGGCCTCGCGGCGCTCCTCGCGGGCCGGGGCGAGGGCCAGGATCTGGACGTCCTCGGCATCCTCCGGGGCGTCCTCGGGCCCGAGGAAGCGCAGCTCGCCCGGGGCGGCGATCTCGGCCACCGGCACCGCCTCGGGGTTGCGGGCGCGCCAATCCTCGAGCCCGAAGGCCTCGGTCAGCCGGGTGGTGCGGAACTCCCAGCCGCTGGCGATGCGGGACTGCGCCTCGAGGAAGGTGTCGTTGGGGCCGATCGCCCGCCCGCCCAGCGTCGCGGGCAGGGTGTGGCGGGCCTGGCCTTCGGCGTGGCGGCGCAGCTGGAAGACCTTCTCGCGGCCGAATTCCGGCGCCAGGTCGGTGGTGACGAGGGTGTTCATGGCGTCGTTGTCGGAGGCCGCGATGACCTGCTCGTAGCGCACCAGTTCGAGCCGGTGCTCGGCCTCCTCGGAGAGCACGTCGCCCCAGAAGGTCTCGATCCCGGCCTCGCGGGCGGCGCGCAGCCGGGCGCGGTTCGGGTCGGCGATCATCACCGGCAGGTCGAGCTTCTTCAGCGCCTCGGCCAAGGCCACCGACCAGGCCGAGCCACCGACGATCAGCACCCCGGGCCGGTCCGCCGCGGTCAGGCCCAGCGCCCGCGCCATTGGCGCCAGGGCGAAGCCGTGCAGCACCACGGTGGCGGCCACCAGCGCGAAGGCCAGCGGCCCCATCTGCGCGCCGTCGGCGATCCCGGTCTCGGCCAGGCGTTCGCCGAAGAGCCCGGCCACCGCCACCAGCACCACGCCGCGCGGGCCGGTGAAGGCCACCAGCAGCCGCTCCGGCCAGGGCACGTCGGAGCCCGCCAGCGACAGCAGCACCGCGGCCGGGCGCGCCACCAGGATGATCGCCAGGATCAGCCACAGCGCCCGCCAGTCGAAGCTCAGCAGGGTCTCGCGGTCCATGCCGGCGGCGAGCAGGATGAACACGCCCGAGACCAGCAGCACCGTCGCCTGCTCCTTGAAGCGGCGCAGCTCGGTATAGGAGGGCAGTTCCACGTTGGCGATCAGCAGCCCCATCAGCGTCACCGCCAAGAGGCCGGATTCGTGCAGCACATAATCCGACAGGCCGAAGACGAAGAGCACCGCGACGAAGAGCACCGGCACCTTCATGTATTCCGGCACCCTGCCGCGCGCGAAGGCGCGGGCCAGGCCCCAGCCCGCGGCCAGGCCCAGCGCGGTCGCCAGTGCGATGCCGAAGAGCAGGTCCAGCACCGCCTCGCCGGCGCCGGTGGCGGTGTGCAGGACCAGCACCACCTCGAAGGCCAGGACCGCGGCCAGCGCGCCCACCGGGTCGTTGACGATGGCCTCCCATTGCAAGAGCGCCGCCGGGCGCCGGCGCAGCCGGGCCTGGCGCAGCAGCGGCGCGATCACCGTGGGTCCGGTGACGATCAGGATGCCGCCGAACACCGTGGCGGTGGCCCAGCTCAGCCCGGCGACCCAGTGCAGCACCAGGGTCGAGGCCGCCCAGCCCAGCGGCGCGCCGATCACCACCAGACGGGTGACCCCGGTGGCCGCGTCCTTGAGCGAGCGCATGTCGAGGCTCAGCCCGCCCTCGAACAGGATGATCGCCACCGCGATGGCGATCATCGGCTGCAGCAGCTCGCCGAGATCGCGGCCCGGGTCGAGGATCTGCAGCCCCGGCCCGACCAGCAGGCCGGCGGCCAGCATCAGCACGATGGCCGGCATCCGGAGCCGCCAGGCCAGCCATTGCGATCCCACCCCCAACGCGCCCACCAGCGCGAAACTCAAGACCGGGGCCAGCCCCGCCTCCGCACCCGTCGCCACTCGCACCACCCCTCGTTCCGTTGTCCCCTGATGCGCCGCCCGCCGCCCGCCGCCCGCGCCGCCGTGGCCGCCGGTCAGACCCGGTCGGCCAGGACGTCGCGCCCGGTCAGTTCGGCATGACTCTGCAGCGCGAAGCGGTCGGTCATGCCGGCAATGTAGTCCGCGACCAGCCGCGCCAAGGCCGTGCGGTCGGTGGCGGCCGCGATATCCGCCTGCCAGCGCCGCGGCAAAAGGTCTGGCCGGGCGAGGTAGATCGGGAACAGGTCCTCCACCGCCTCGGTGACGCGGGCGCGCTGCGCCATCACCGAGGGCGCGCGGTACATGCGTCCGAACAGGAAGCTGCGGATGGCGCGGATGGCCCCGGCCATGGCGTCCGAGAAGGCGATGACCGGGCGGCCGAGGTCGCGGATGTCCTGCGCGGTGGCGCAGCCCGACGCGGCGAGCCGCGCCCGCGAGGTCTCGATCACGTCGCCCACCATGGCGCCGAAGACCCGGCGCAGGGCCTCGTGGCGGCGTCGGAACGCCTCCAGCCCGGGCCATTCGGCATCGACCTCGGCATAGGCCTCGGCGATCACCGGCAGGGCGGCGATCTCGGCCTCGGTGAAGAGCCCGGCGCGCAGCCCGTCATGCAGGTCGTGGTTGTTGTAGGCCACGTCGTCGGCCAGCGCCGCGACCTGCGCCTCGGCCGAGGCGTGGCTCGCCAGTTCGAGGTCGTGGCGCGCCACGTATTCGGCCAGCGCATAGGGGATCTCCCCGGTCACCGGGCCGTTGTGCTTGGCGATGCCCTCGAGCGTCTCCCAGGTCAGGTTGAGACCGTCGAAGCCGGCGTAATGGCGCTCCAGCGCGGTGACGATGCGGATGGTCTGGGCGTTGTGGTCGAAGCCGCCATAGGGCTGCATCAGCGCGTCGAGCGCGTCCTCCCCGGTATGGCCGAACGGCGTGTGGCCGAGATCGTGCGCCAGCGCCACCGCCTCGGTCAGGTCGACATTGAGGCCGAGCGCGTTGGAGATCGTGCGGGCGACCTGCGCCACCTCGATGGAATGGGTCAGCCGGGTGCGGAAGAAGTCGCCCTCATGCTCGACGAAGACCTGGGTCTTGTGTTTCAGCCGGCGGAACGCCGAGGCGTGGATGATGCGGTCGCGGTCGCGCTGGTAGCAGGAGCGGAAGGCGCTTTCCGGTTCGGGGTGAAGCCGGCCGCGGCTCTGCGCCGGATCGGATGCGTAGGGCGCTGTCATCTCGGGGGCCGTCCTTGTCGCCTGTGCCGGAGGGCCATATATTGCAGGCGCCCGGCGAAGCAAAGCCGCCCGCCGGTGCGAAAGGAGATTGCCCATGCGCCTGCCCCCGAAAGTCACCGACCGCGCCTTTGCCCGCCTCAAGGAGATCGGCGCCGGCGCCGAGGGCCAGGCCCTGCGGGTGGCGGTCGAAGGCGGCGGCTGCTCGGGCTTCCAGTACGACATCCGGCTCGACAACCCGGCCGAGGACGACCTGGTGCTCGAGGGTCAGGGCGAGAAGGTGGTGATCGACGAGGTCTCGCTGCCCTTCCTGGAGAACGCGGTGATCGACTTCACCGAGGAACTGATCGGCGCCCGCTTCGTCATCGACAACCCGAACGTCGCCTCGTCCTGCGGCTGCGGCACCAGCTTCTCGATGTAAGGTCCGGATGTGAGACCGCCGGCCTTCAGCCGGCGGAGGCCACCGGCCGCTGCACCGGCCGCCGGCGCTCGCCCGCCACCAGCCAGAGCCCCGAGGCGATGACCAGCGCGACGCCGGTCCAGGTGCCGGCATCGGGCCATTCGCCGAAGGCCAGCGCGCCGATCGCCACCATCCAGACGAATTGCAGGTTCATCAGCGGCGTGGCGAGCCAGGCCGGCAGCAGGCGCAGCGCCTCGACCACCAGCCAGCGGGCGGCGAAGAGCAGCACCGCATAGGCCGCGACCCAGCCCCAATCGGCGCCCGGCATCGGCCGCCAGACCCAGGGCAAGGCCGCGCCCATCACCGCGAGGATCGCGAGGTTGGGCCAGAAGACCTGCGCGAGGCTCGCCCGTTCGCGCCGCCCGATCCAGCGCGAGGCGACCATCGAGCCGGTGCCGCTGACCGCGCCGAGCGCCGCCCAGAAATGCCCGGCGCTGGCCGTGCCCGGGCCGGCCGGCAGCAGGCAGAGCACCCCGGCCGAGCCCAGCGCCAGCGCCGTCCAGGCCGCCGGGCGGACCCGTTCGCCCAGGACCGGGCCGGAGAGCAGCGCCGCGATCACCGGCATCAGCGCGATGAACAGGAAGACGTCGGCGAAGGGCAGCAGCCGGAAGGCCATGAAGAAGCCGGCCGCCGCCACCACGGTGAGCGCGGCGCGCGCCGCCATGGCGCCGCGGCAGGAGGTGGCGAGGCTCGCCGTGCCGCGCTGCGTGGCCTGCGCGCCGAGCCAGCAGAGCGCCACCACGATCGCCGCGGAGAGCGCGAAGAGCTGCGGCGCCTCGTAGGCGCCGGCGATGCGCTTGGTGATGCCGTCGGCGGCGGCGATCACCAGCGTGTAGAGCGCCACCAGCAGCGATCCCGCGCAGAGGGCCGAAGGGCGGATCATGCCGGCACCCCCAAGGCGCGGAGGCCGCCTGCGGGCCGGGCGAAGCCCTCGAAGAAGCCCTCGAACACGCCCTCCGGCCCGTCGCAGGAGGCGGCGGCGCGGTCCAGCAGCGCCGCGGTGTCGGCCGACAGCCGGGCCTCGAGCCGCGGCCGCATCCGGTGCCAGTCGCCGCTGCGGGCCCCGCCCATGGCGTAGAGCGCCTGCGACACCTCGCGCAGCGGCGCGGCGCCCGGGCCCCGGCGCTGAATGCGCAGCGCGCCCTCGGGCAGGCGGACGTCGAAGGGCGCCGCCCCGGACAGGCCGGCCCACCATTGCCCGACGAGCCAGTCGTGCCAGGCATCCTCGACCGGTGCGCCGGGGGCTGCGCGGAGCACGAAGCGCGCCCTGGCCTCGGCCAGCCAGGCGGTCCAGGCCTGCGGCGGCCGGCGGCCGGCATAGCGCAGCGCGATGCAGATCTCGGCCATCAGGTCGGAATTGCGCTCGATGAAGGCCAGAAGGCCGGCGTAATGCAGCGAGGTCAGCGCCGCCGGCGGCAGGTCGGGATCGCGGCGGCCGTATTCGCTGAGGTAGAAGACGATGTGAGTGAGCTCGTAGGCCGCCTTCTTGTTGGGCAGCGCGAAGGTGGCGCTTTGCGCCGCGAAGTCGCGCAGCCGGGCCACCAGCGCGGCGTCGCGCAGCAGCGGCCGGCCGTCGCGGCGGGCCATCAGGCGGTGCGCCTCCATGCGCTGGAGATCGGAGAGCTCGGCCTCGGCCAGTCCGCGGCGCGCGGTTTCGGCCACCAGCTCCGCCCCCCGGCCCCCGGGCAGGCCCAGATCCTCGAGGTCGAGGATGATGGAGAGCAGGAAGCGGTAATATTGCGGGAAGAACGCGAAGCGCTCGCGGGCGCTGTCGTAGAAGCCGCGCAACGGGATCAGCGCCGCCTCCCCGGCGGGGGCGCCGATCGCCTGCGCCACGTTCAGCAGCTCGGCGCATTCCTTCAGCCAGAACACGCAGCCGGGATCGCGGCGCAGCTCGGCCACCGCCCCGAGCAGGCGCGCGAGGCGGCCCGCCGCATCCGGGCGCGGGGCGATGGGGAAAGGCAGGATATTGGCCATCTCGACGTCTCCGCGGCGCTGCCAGGGACAGGCTCAGAGTGCCTGTCCCCGGTTGTGTCAATCAAGATCCGGATGTGAACAGCGCGGTGGCTTCGCCGGTCATCCCGCCGCTGCCCCGCGGAGCCGAGCCCGAGGTGAAGAGCGCCACCGCATCGCCGGTCTCGGCGCGGCTCGCCGCCGGAGCCGAGCCGGAGGTGAAGAGCGCCACCGCGTCGCCGGTCTCGGCGCGGCTCGTCGCCGGAGCCGAGCCCGAGGTGAAGAGCGCCACCGCATCGCCGGTCTCGGCGCGGCTCGTCGCCGGAGCGGAGCCCGAGGTGAAGAGCGCCACCGCGTCGCCGGTCTCGGCGCGGCTCGCCGCCGGAGCGGAACCCGAGGTGAAGAGCGCCACCGCGTCGCCGGTCTCGGCGCGGCTCGCCGCCGGAGCGGAGCCGGAGGTGAAGAGCCCGCATTCGGCGCCGTCGAACAGGCTCGCCGGGGCCTGGGCCGCGGCGCGGGACGGGCTGTTCCAGGCATTGTCGGAGGTCGGGAGGCAGGGCATCGCGAGGGTCATGGCAGGGTTCCTTTGTTGAGGTGAATGCCCTTGATGCTTCCACGATTTTAGCGTCATACAACGATTTTTTATCGTCATACGAGTTGTCCCCGGCTTACTCACACAAAGGTCACGCGATAAACTTTCGGGTCGGTTTCCTCCTCGGAAACAATCCACAAGACGAACTTTTTTCCAGCCGAACCTGCCGGTTGCCGGGTTTCGGGCGGGTTAACGGCTGCGGCGCGCGAATCATCTGCCCCCGGCAGCGCTTGTCACCGCTTCACGCCTCGGCGATACGGGGCCGGGCAACGGGGCCGGCCCGCTTGACGCGGTCCGCAGACAGGGGGAGCCGATGAGGATCGCAACCTTCAACATCAACGGCGTGAAGGCGCGGATCGAGACCCTGCTCGCCTGGCTGGAAGAGGAGCGCCCCGACGTGGCGCTGCTCCAGGAGATCAAGTCGCAGGACGAGAGCTTCCCGCGCGAGCTGGTCGAGGATCTGGGCTACCGGGTCGAGACGCACGGCCAGAAGGGCTTCAACGGGGTGGCCATCCTGTCGCGCCTGCCGCTCGAGGATGTCAGCCGCGGCCTGCCCGGCGATCCCGAGGACGAACAAGCGCGCTGGATCGAGGCCACGGTGATCGGCGAACGGGACGCGGTGCGGGTTTGCGGCCTCTATCTGCCGAACGGCAACCCGGTCGCCTTCGACGCGGCGGGCCGGCCGCTGCGCGAGGGCAAGTACGGCTACAAGCTCGACTGGATGGCGCGGCTCGAGGCGCGCGCCCGCGACCTCCTCGACGCGGAGATGCCGGCGGTGATGGCCGGCGACTACAACATCATCCCGCAGGCCGAGGACGCCGCCCGCCCCGAGGCCTGGCGGCAGGACGCGCTGTTTCTGCCCGAGAGCCGCGACGCCTTCCGGCGCATCCTCAACCTGGGCTTCACCGACGCCTTCCGCGCCCGCGTGCAGGGCCCCGGGCATTACAGCTTCTGGGATTACCAGGCGCGGTCCTGGGAGCGCGACAACGGCATCCGCATCGACCACGCGCTGCTGAGCCCGGCCGCCGCCGACCTGCTTCTGGAGGCCGGCATCGACCGCGACCGTCGCGGCCGCGAAAAGCCCTCGGACCACGTCCCGGTCTGGATCGATCTCGCCGCCTGATCGGCACCCCCCTCCGCCCGCGCCCTGCCCTTGTGCCGCTGGCGGGGCTCGCATACATCAGGGGCGAAGAACACGGAGCGCGCAGGATGGCTATTGAGGCCCAGGAAATCGAGAACCTGATCCGGGAAGCCTTCCCGGAGGCCAAGATCACGATCACCGATCTCGCCGGCGACGGCAATCACTACGCCGCCGAGGTCATCGACGAAAGCTTCCGCGGCCAGAACCGGGTGCAGCAGCAGCGCGCCGTCTACGCCGCCCTGAAGGGCAAGATGGACGGCTCGCAGGGCGAGCTGCACGCCCTCGCCCTGACCACCAAAGCGCCCGACTGACCGCCCCCGCCGCCGGGCCCGCCCCGGCCGGAAGAGCAAAGGATCCCCAGATGACGACGACCGACGCCAAGAGCCAGATCGAGGAAACCGTCAAGGCCCACGACGTGGTGCTTTACATGAAGGGCACCAAGACGATGCCGCAATGCGGCTTCTCCAGCCGCGTCGCCGGGGTGCTGAACTACATGGGCGTCGACTATGCCGACGTGAACGTGCTGGCCGACGAGGCGATCCGCCAGGGCATCAAGGATTATTCCGACTGGCCGACGATCCCGCAGCTCTACGTCAAGGGCGAGTTCGTCGGCGGCTGCGACATCATCACCGAAATGACCCTGTCGGGCGAGCTCGACAAGCTGTTCGAGGAGAACGGCGTGGCCTTCGACAAGGACGCCGCCGCGAAGATCCGCGAAGCCAACGGCTGATCCCGCTCAGGAGACCGGCCGGCCCTGCCCGCATTGCGGCGCCGGGGCCGGTCGCGGCGGCAACCCCGCCGCCCCGGCTTCGCCCGACGCCGCGAAGCTGCTGCGCACCAGCCATCCTTCCAGCGTGTCGGCCAGCCCGCGATGGCCGATCAGGGCGATGCGCCCGGCGGCGATCTCCGCGCCGAAGCTCGAATGCCCGATCCAGGCCGCGGTGAACGCCCGGAGCGTCGCCTCGACATAGAGATCGACGTCGAACCCCTTGTCGACATAGCACAGATCCGGCGCCCGCCCGGGCCGGATCACCATCCAGTAGCGGCTGCGCGCCCCGGCCGGATCGGTCAATGCGAAGCGGATCACGCAGCGCGGCACCGGCAGCGCCAGGGTGTCGATCTTGCGCCGCACGTTCCACATCAGCACCCGGTCGTCGAGATCGGCCAGCGCGATCTCGGGCCGGATGTTGCGATGCGCCCAGGCCCCGAGCGCGGCCACGATCGGCTCCAGTTCCTCGGCCATCTCCGTCGGCGCATAGCCGGGCGGACCGCCCCGGCCCGTGGCGCTGCGGCGCACCAGGCCGCGGGCCTGCATCTCGCGCAGGCGCCGCGCCAGCAGCGTCGGCGACATGCCGGGCACGCCGCGATGGATATCGTTGAAGCGCCGCGACCCGGCCCAGAGTTCGCACAGGATCAGCAGGGTCCAGCGCGGCTCCAGCAGATCGGCCGCCATCGCCACCGGACAGAAGAGCGGATAGGATGCCTCGGACATGCGCATACCCTCCCCGGTGGCAGTGTCGCATGCCGGCTCGCCCCGATCCATCTCGGATTGGGCGGGGGCCACTACACTTCGTGGACTGGATCGCCCCCGGGGCCGGGGCGCATGATGGGGATGGCAGCCAGAGGCGTCCGCCGCGCGCCGTTGCGCGCGTCCCGGCCCGCTGTCCTTACAGGAGGGAAAACGTCATGCCCGTTACCCGTTTCATGTTGCAAGCGCTCGCCGTGTCCGGCGGGCTTGGCCTGGCCGCCCTGGTGGGCGGCGCCGGTGGTGCCGGCGAACAGGCCCACAAGGTGATGCCGAGCGACCAGGTGACCTTCGCCCCCGGCCCCGCCACCCTCCCCGAGGGCGCGCAGGTCGCGGTGCTGTTCGGCTCCCCGGCCGAGGAAGGCCCGTTCGTCATCCGGCTGAAATTTCCCGCCGGCTACGAGGTGCCGCCGCATTCGCATTCCAAGGAGGAGCACGTCACGGTGATCTCGGGGACGCTGGGAATGAATGCCGGCGAGACCCTGAACCGCGAAGACAGCCACATCCTGAGCGCCGGCAGCTTCGTGCGGATGCCGGCCGGCCAGCCGCATTACGCCTGGACCGACGAGGAAACCGTGCTGCAGATCAACGGCATGGGACCGTTCGACATCACCTATGTCGACGAATCCCAGGATCCGCGCGTCAACTGAGGTCCCGGCCCGGCGCCTGGGGTCCGGCCAGACCGCTCACGACCCCGGACCGCGCATGACCATGGGCGCGTCCCGGCCCGGGGCTCCGGCCCGGGTCAGGGCGTGCCGGTCTCGTCCGCCGCCGCGGCGGCGCGTTCCTCGATCTCGCCGGCCAGCGCCTCGGCGCGGGCGGCCAGCTCGGCCAGAGTGTCGGTCACGCCCTTGGGCAGGACCGGCACCTCGACGCGCTGCGGATCGGGCGCCGGGCGGGATTGCAGGTCGGCGACCTGCTGGGCCAGCGCCGCCTCGCGCGCCTCGGCCGCCTTCAGCCGGTCCTCGAGCCCGGCGGTCTTGTCGGCCAGCATCAGGCCCGCCATCAGCAGCATCCGCCCCTCGGGCACCCGGCCGATCTGGTCGACCAGGACCTGCGCTTCCTCGTCGAGCATGCGCGCGGCGCTGCGCAGATATTCCTCTTCGCCGGCCTGACAGGCCACCGCGAAGGTGCGTCCGCCGATGCTGACTTCAACCTCGGGCATCAGCCGGTCTCCCCGTTCTGGTCCGCGGCCTCGGCGCGCGCGGCATCGGCCAGCAGCGGCGTCAGCGCGCCCAGCACCGCGCGGGCCTCGGCCTCGTCGGCGGCGCGCGCGGCGCGGATGCTCTCGAGCTCGGCCAGCATGGCGCGGTCGATCATCGCCTTGTCGCCGGCGCCCTCGGCCAGCGCCCGGGACAATTCCTGCGTCGCCGCCTCGAGCGTCTCGTTGGCTTGGCGCATGCGCTGCAGTTCGGCGTCGAGATGCAGCAATCCCTCGCGGCCGGCGCCGATCTGGGCGCGCAGCTCGGCCAGCTGGCCCTCCTGGCGCTCCTTCAGCGCCCGCACCCGCTCCTCGAGCTGGCGGTTGGCCAGGCGCTCGTCCTCGAGCGCGGCGCGCAGCTCGGCCAGCTCCTCGGGATCGGTTGCGGGGGGCTCCGGGTCGGCCGCCGGGCGCACGCGCTCCAGCGCCTCGGCGCCCACCGCGATCCGGTCCAGCGCCGATGCGATCCTGTGCTGCAGCTCGTCGATCTCGCTCATCGCCTGTCCCTATTGCCGTCGCCGCCGCGGGCCGGAGCGCGCCCGAATCGCGTCTGCGCCCCTCTATCGACCTTCGCTAGGCCAGATGCAAATCCGCGCACCCTTCCGAGTCAAGGCTTTGAGCCCTGCGCTTGATCTTGGCGCCCCGGCTGCTAAGGACGGCGCAACCGATCTTGCCGACCTGAAGGAACAGGCCCCCTCATGGATATCGAAGCGCTCCGCACCCGCAATCCCGACCACTGGATGCGCGCCGGCGCCATCCGCGCCCTCACGCTGGACGCCGTCGCCGCCGCCAATTCCGGACATTCCGGGGCGCCGATCGGCATGGCCGACGTCGCCACCGTGCTCTACGAGAAGCATCTCAAGTTCGACGCCTCGGCGCCGGACTGGGCCGACCGCGACCGGTTCATCCTGTCCGCCGGCCACGGCTCGATGCTGGTCTATTCGCTGCTCTACCTGACCGGCGATCCGGAGATCACGCTGGACGAGATCCGCAACTTCCGCCAGCTCAAGAGCCGCACCGCCGGGCATCCCGAGAACTTCCTCGCCCGCGGCATCGAGACCACCACCGGCCCGCTCGGCCAGGGCATCGCCATGTCGGTGGGCTTCGCCATGGCCGAGGAATCCCTGCGCGCGCGCTTCGGCAAGAAGCATGTCGATCACCGCACCTGGGTGATCGCCGGCGACGGCTGCCTGATGGAGGGCGTCAGCCAGGAGGCGATCACCCTGGCCGGGCGCCAGCAGCTCGGCCGCCTGACGGTGTTCTGGGACGACAACTCGATCACCATCGACGGCAAGGTCGACATCTCCGACCGCACCAACCAGCAGATGCGCTTCGAGGCCGCCGGCTGGCACGTGCAGTCGATCGACGGCCACGACCCGGCGGCGATCGACGCCGCCATCGCGGCGGCGAAGGCCGACCCGCGCCCGTCGATGATCGCCTGCAAGACCCACATCGCCCTCGGCCATGCGGCGCAGGACACCTCCAAGGGCCACGGCGCGCTGACCGACCCGCAGCAGCTGCTCGACGCCAAGGAGGCCTGGGGCTGGTCCTGGGGCCCCTTCGAAGTGCCCGACGAGGTCAAGCGCCAGTGGGAGGAGATCGGAAGCCGCGGCGCCCCCGAGCGCCAGGCCTGGAGCGAGCGGCTGGAGGGCGCCTCCGACGCCCGCCGCAAGGAATTCGAGCGCACGCTCGCGGGCGAGGCGCCGAAGAAGCTGTCGGCCACCATCAAGGCGCTGAAGAAGCAGATCGTCGAGACCGCGCCCAAGGTGGCGACGCGGAAATCCTCCGAGATGGTGCTCGAGGTGGTGAACCCGATCCTGCCCGAGACCCTCGGCGGCTCGGCCGACCTCACCGGGTCGAACAACACCAAGACCCCCGATCTGGGCGTCTTCGACGTCGAGAACCGCAAGGGCCGCTACGTCTATTACGGTATCCGCGAGCACGGCATGGCGGCGGCGATGAACGGCATGGCGCTGCATGGCGGCATCCGGCCCTATGGCGGCACCTTCATGTGCTTCACCGACTATGCCCGCCCGGCGATGCGGCTGGCGGCGCTGCAGCGCGTGCCCACGGTCTTCGTGATGACGCATGACAGCATCGGCCTCGGCGAAGACGGCCCGACCCACCAGCCGGTGGAGCATCTGGCGATCAGCCGGGCGACGCCCAACACGCTGGTCTTCCGTCCCGCCGACACGGTGGAGACCGCCGAGGCGTGGGAGATCGCGCTGACCCAGGACGCGACGCCGTCGGTGCTGGCGCTGTCGCGGCAGAACCTGCCCACGGTGCGCCGCGAGCACAAGTCGAAGAACCTGACCGCCCAGGGCGCCTATGTTCTGGCCGAGGCCGAGGGCAAGCGGCAGGCGATCCTGATCGCCACCGGCTCCGAGGTGCAGGTGGCGCTGGCGGCGCGCGAGGCGCTGCAGGCCGAGGGCATCGGCACCCGCGTCGTCTCGATGCCCTGCATGGAGCTCTTCGCGCAGCAGGACGAGGCCTATCGCCGCCGCATCCTGCCGCCGGGCCCGGTCCGCGTGGCCATCGAGGCGGCCTGCCGGATGGGCTGGGACCGCTGGCTGACCGGCGAGCGCGGCCGCCCGAACAAGGCCGATTTCGTCGGCATGGAGGGCTTCGGCGCCTCCGCCCCGGCCGAGGTCCTGTTCGAGCATTTCGACATCACCGCCGAGGCGGCGGCCGCCAAGGTCAAGGCGCTGCTCTGAACGGCCCCCGGGGCGGGATGCGCCCGCCGGCCGAGGGTTGACCCGTGGGCCCCGGGCCGGCGCGCCGCCCGCCCTCCGGCCCGATCAGCCGGGCGGCCCCCGGCGACGTCACCGCGTTGTGAGCGAACGCCTCCGCTGCCGCATGCGTATCCCCTACGGGACAACCCGAAGGAGACACGATGCCCCATCGCAGCCTGCTGACCGCCGCCGCCGCTCTCGCGGCCACCGCCACCGCCGCGCAGGACTTCGAACGCGGCCCGCGCCACACCGACTTCGCGCCGGCCTTCGACGAACAGTTCCGCGCCGCGCTCGAAACCTCCGAGACGACCGGCGAGACCGAGGCGCTGGCCAGCGGCCTCGAGCATCCCTGGGGCATCGAGGTGCTGCCGGACGATCAGGGCTATCTCGTCACGGAGCGCCCCGGCCGGCTACGCCACGTCGCCGAGGACGGCACCGTGCACGACCCGATCTCCGGCACCCCCGAGGTGATGGCCGAGAAACAGGGCGGCCTGCTCGACGTGGCGCTGGCGCCGGATTTCGAGACCTCCCGCCGGGTCTACCTGACCTATGCCAAGCCGGTGGGCGAAGGCCTGTCCGCCACCGCCGCGGCCTACGGCACCCTGTCCGAGGACATGACCGCGCTCGAGGACGTGCGCGACATCTTCGTGCAGGAGCCGGGAAGCTCGACGCCGATGCATTTCGGCTCGCGCCTGGTCTTCGACGGCGAGGGCCATGTCTACATCACCACGGGCGAGCATTCCTCGCAGAAAACCCGGGTCTATGCGCAGGATCTCGACAAGACCTACGGCAAGGTCGTGCGCGTCGACCCCGAGGGCGGCGTGCCCGAGGGCAACCCCTATGCCGGCCGCCCCGACGCGCTGCCGACCGTGTGGAGCTTGGGCCACCGCAACATCCAGGGCGCGATGATGCGCGACGGCGAACTCTGGACCATCGAGCACGGGCCGCAGGGCGGCGACGAGCTGAACCGCATCGAGGCCGGCGCGAATTACGGCTGGCCGGTCGTCAGCTACGGCCAGAACTACGACGGCTCGCCGGTGGGCTCCGGCGAGGCCCGCGCCGAAGGCATGACCGAGCCGGTCTATTTCTGGGACCCGGTGATCGCGCCCGCCGGCATGCTGACCTATGACGGCGACGCCTTCCCGGACTGGCAGGGCGATGTGCTGATCGGCTCGCTCCACCCCGGCGGCATCGTGCGGCTGGAGATCTCGGAGGGCCGGGTCACCGCCGAGGAGCGCCTGCACATGGATCTGGGCCGCGTCCGCGACCTTGCCGTGGATGATGACGGCAGCCTGCTCGCCATCACGGATTTCGCCGATGGCGAGATCGTCCGGATCGCCCCGGGCAGCGCCAGCTGAGGCCCGAGCGGCGGCGCTCACTGCGCCGCCGTTTCCTCCTTGCCGCCGAAGACCGAGGTCCAGACCGGACCGATCACCCGGGTGCCGAGCGGGATCAGCGCCAGCCCGAGCAGGATGCCCAGCACGCCGTCGAGCGCCGCGGTGACGGTCCATTCCACCGTGCCGTGCAGGTTTTCCGGCGTCAGCGCCGCCGCCGCCACCGCGCCATGGTGGATGATGTCCTCGGGAGCGTGCCAGCCCATCTGCGCCAGGCCGTGCACGATGATCGAGCCGCCGACCCAGAGCATCGCCGCGGTGCCGACCACCGACAGGACCTTCATCAGCACCGGCATCGCCTTGACGATGAAGCGGCCGAAGCCGCGCCCCGCCCCGGTGCGCGCGGTCTGCGCCAGCCAGAGCCCGATATCGTCCATCTTCACGATCACCGCGACCGCGCCGTAGACCGCCAAGGTGATCAGCACGCCGACCATGGCCAGCGTGCCGGCCTCCATCCAGAAGCTCGATTCCGGGATCGCCGACAGCGCGATGGTCATGATCTCGGCCGACAGGATGAAGTCGGTCTTGATCGCGCCCTTGACCTTCTGCTCCTCGAGATGCTGCGCCTCGAGCGGCTGCTTCTCGGGCGTCGCGGCGTGGTCGTCGCGATGCGCGATGGCGTGCCAGATCTTCTCCGCCCCCTCGAAGCACAGATAGGCCCCGCCCAGCATCAGCAGCGGCGGGATCGCCCAGGGCGCGAAGGCCGCCAGCAGCAGCCCGATCGGGGTCAGGATCACCAGCTTGTTGAACAGCGAGCCGCGAGCGATCTTCCAGATGATCGGCAGCTCGCGGCCCGGCGGAAAGCCGGTGACGTATTTCGGCGTCACCGCGGCGTCGTCGATCACCGCCCCGGCCGCCTTCGAGCCGGCCTTCAGCGCCTGCGCGGTCACGTCGTCCACCGAGGCCGCGGCCACCTTCGCAATGGCCGAGACATCGTCGAGAAGCGCCAGAAGTCCGCTCATCATTCACCCTTTCTGCTGCGCGCGGAATCCTAGCGTGGCGCCTCCCCGCTGCAAGTTCGCTCTGAACCTAGCGTGGGACGCCGCACCGGCGACCGCGCGGGCCCCATGCGGCGGAGGATTCGGGCCCGTCCCGCACCATGGTTTCCGCCGCCGCGACGATCCGGCCGCGTTAGCGCGAACGGGCCGCAGCGGTTAGCGCCATCACGCCACAGACCCAGCCTGTTTGCGATAACATATTGTCAAAAAAGGCTTTTTGCCTTTCCTTCCGGTGAAGTGACGCGTAACTGCCTGTCCGACATGATCGGAAAGGGGACCCCGCCATGACCGTGACGCTTGGGATCAACGGCTTCGGCCGCATCGGCCGCTGCACGCTGGCGCATATCGCCGAGAGCGCCCGCAACGACGTGCAGGTGGTGAAGATCAACGCCACCGGGCCGATCGAGACCTCGGCGCATCTCCTGCGCTACGACAGCGTGCATGGCCGCTTCCCCGGCGAGGTCCGCGTCTCCGGCAACACCATGGATCTCGGCCGCGGCCCGATGGAGATGTTCTCCACCTACGATCCCTCCGAGCTCGACTGGTCGGGCTGCGACGTGGTGCTGGAATGCACCGGCAACTTCAACGACGGCGAGAAGAGCGCCGTGCATCTCGACCGCGGCGCCAAGAAGGTGCTGATCTCGGCCCCGGCCAAGAACGTCGACCGCACCGTGGTCTACGGCGTCAACCACCGCGACCTGATGGCCGACGAGCGGATGATCTCCAACGGCTCCTGCACGACGAACTGCCTGGCGCCGCTGGCCAAGGTGCTGGACGAGGCGATCGGCATCGAATCCGGCATCATGACGACGATCCATTCCTATACCGGCGACCAGCCGACGCTCGACCGCCGCCATAAGGACCTCTACCGCGCCCGCGCCGCGGCGATGGCGATGATCCCGACCTCGACCGGCGCCGCGAAGGCGCTGGGCGAGGTGCTGCCGAACCTCAGGGGCAAGCTCGACGGCACCGCGATGCGGGTGCCCACGCCCAACGTCTCGGCCGTCGACCTGACCTTCTTCGCCGGCCGCGACGTGACCGTGGACGACGTCAACGAGATCGTCCGCGAGGCCGCCGCCGGCCGCATGGGCACGGTGCTGGCCTACGATCCCGAGCCCAAGGTCTCGGTCGATTTCAACCACACCACGGCAAGCTCGATCTTCGCCCCCGACCAGACCAAGGTGGTGGGCCGCATGGTGCGCGTCCTGGCCTGGTACGACAACGAATGGGGCTTCTCGGCCCGCATGGCCGACACCGCGGCGGCGATGGGCCGGCTGCTGCACTGAGACCGCCCCCGGTTTCCGATCCCTGTCCCGCCCGGCGCCCCTCGGCTCCGGGCGGTTTTCGTCTGCGGGCGCCCGGCAGGACGGCGGCGCGGCAAGGTGTTATGTCTCCGGGGCCAAGCCCGGAGGAGCCGCCATGACCGTCCGCCGCATTGTCGCCAACATCGCCACCCCGGATGTCGCCGGGATCCGCACCTTCTACGCCGAGCTGTTCGGCCTCGAGGCCGTGATGGACCACGGCTGGATGGTGACGCTGGCCTCCGGCGAAACCGCGTTGACGCAACTGGGAATCGCCTCGGAGGGCGGTTCGGGCACCGAGGTTCCGGCGCTGTCGATCGAGGTCGACGATGTCGATGCGGTGGAGGCGCGCGCCACCGCCCTGGGCCACGCTTTGGTCTACGGCCCGGTGACCGAGCCCTGGGGCGTGCGGCGTTTCTTCCTGCGCGACCCGGCCGGCACGCTGGTCAACGTGCTGTCCCACACCGCCTGAACGGCGCGTGCCCGGGCAAGGGAGCGGGCCACCGGAAAGTGCCGGCTCCGCGTGAATTGCGTCGTGGAGCCGGTCGCGTCGCCGCAATGACCGCGGAGTCTCCTGCCGCCCGCAGCGAGACGCAAAGCCGCGCAGCGTCGGACCGCGGCGCGGCGATCCCGACCGGAGAGCCCCTTGGTTTATCCCGGCCACGTCCGAAGACGTTCAGAACCGAGCGCCCAGACCCACCAGATCGCCGGGCCGGGGGGCGGCCCGGCGATGCGCGGCGGCCTTGCGGCCTTTGTTCCGCGCCGGCGGCCTTGCCCGAACGCCTCGTCTCTATGGAGGTCGTCGCCGGCCAGGGAGCCATACGGTCCGAATTGCGCCCTGCCCTCGGGCTTGCAGAGCGAAGCCGCGCGTCGTCGGGCCGCAGCGCGGCGATTTCGACCGGGGAACCCCTTGGTTTATCCCGGCCACGTCCGAAGACGTCCAAAACCGAGCGCCCGGCCCCACCAGATCGCCGGGCCGGGGGGCGGCCCGGCGATGCGCGGCGGCCTGCGGCCGCTGTTCCGCGCCGGGGGCTGTGTTCGCCCTCGATTTACCAGATCACGATATGACCGTTCTTTACCGAAGTCGTTCTACACGCACGACTTTGGAGATGCCTGCCAACAGGATCTCCCGGTCATTGATTACCGTCGCTTTGGGACGCCACTCATACCTGTAGTGGTAGTAGTACTCGGTCTGACGATATATGCTGCCATCCGTCATAACAAATACTGTTGTTCCGTCGAAGCCGTTGGAAGCGCCGTCAAGTTGTTTGGTGGCATAGGCCATAGTAAGCCCTCTGTGCACAAGTACCCCAATTAACCGTGGCTAATTCTGGGGATAACTCTGTATTTCTCAGCACGCCATTGCTTCGCTCATCCGGATGTGATCCGACTGAACTGCCCCCCATTTCGACCGGACAGCCTGGCATGACCATGGAAGGCTCAAGCCTGTGCTTGGGGACATGCTTATGCCCAACGACAGACCCACCCGCATTGAGGTGATCACCGGCGTTGC
>NZ_JBTLRM010000004.1:143832-184478 GCF_054482755.1 Roseivivax sp. CAU 1761 | reverse complement strand
GCCGGCCGCCGCCCTGCGCGCCCCGGCGAAGCCCTGCCGCGTGGCGACGCTGCCCGGCAGCCCCTGCGGCGGCGACCTGCTGCCGGCCGAGGCCGGGCAATCCGGCCCGCGGCCGGCGATGCGCGCGCCGCGCCCCGAAGGCGCGTGGTCCGGCGCCGATGCCGGACGCCGCCCGCCGCGCGATCCGCCGCGGCCTGTCTGACCGGAACCCGGGCGCGGAGATGCCGCGCCGATCCCGTCACGACAGAAAGGATGTCCCATGCTGACCCGACGCAGCTTCGCGGCGCTCGCCGCCACTTCCGCGCTGGCCGCCTGCGCCCGCCCCGCCGATCTCCGCCCTGCCGCCGCCGCCGATACCGCGCCCGCGGCGACGCCGCCGCCGATGCCCGACTTCTACGGCGCCATCCAGGGCGAGCCGTTCCCGATCGGGCGGGTGCCCGACGGTGTGGTGCCGCCCGAGCTTTGGCGGCAGGAGGTCGCCAATCCCTTTCCCGACCGCCGGCGCGGCACCATCGTCGTCGATCCCGACGCCGCCCTCCTGCATTTCGTGCAATCGCCCGGGCGCGCCATGCGCTACGGCGTCAGCGTCGGCGCGGCGGGGTTTTCCTGGCAGGGCACGGCGCGGCTGCAATTCGCCCGCGAATGGCCGGTCTGGAAGGTCCCGGCCTCGATGATCGCGCGGCGGCCCGAACTGGCGCCCTATTCGGTGGCCAGGGGCGGCATGCAGCCCGGACCCGACAACCCGATGGGCGCCCGCGCGCTCTACCTGTTCAAGGACGGGCGCGACACGCTCTACCGCATCCACGGCGCCGCGGTGCCGGCGGAGCTGGGCAAGGCGGTGTCCTCGGGCTGCATCCGGATGCTCGACCACGACGTGATCGACCTCTACGAGCGCCGCGTGCATGGCGCCGACGTGGTGGTGCTGCCGTCGCGCGCCCCGGACGGTCCGGTCGACTTCGTGTGACCGGCGCCGCCGCGCCGGGCCCGGTCCCGCGGCGCGACGGCGGCTTTCCCCCGGCGCCGCCATGGTGCAGGGTCCGGCGCAGCCCGTGTCACCCCGGAGGGAGCCCGCTTGCATCATTCTGACGCCGATGCCGCCGCCGCGCCGCGCATCCGCGCGATCAGCGTGGCCTATCGCTCGGAGCGGGTGATCGGCACCATGCTGCGCAGCCTGCCGGCCGGCACCGAGACGGTGATCGTGGAGAACGGGGCCGACGACCCGGCGGCGCTGGCCGAGGTGGCGCGCGGCGCCGGTGCGACGCTGCGCCGTCCGGGCGCCAATCTCGGCTTCGGCGGCGGCTGCAACCTCGGCGCGGAGGGGGCGGCGCGCGAGTTCCTGTTCTTCGTCAACCCCGACGCCGCGCTCGCGCCCGGCTGCCTCGCGGCGCTGGTGGCGGCGCTCGACGCCGATCCGGGCCTCGGCGCGGCCAACCCGGTGATCTGGAAGGCGCCGGGGCGGCCGCTGCTGCGCCGCCGCTCGCGGCTGTCGCGCGACCCGGCCGAGACCCTGCCCAAGGGCCTGCCCGCCGCCAGCCGCGACGTCTTTGTGCTGAGCGGTGCGGCCCTCATCGTGCGCCGCACCGCCTTCGAGGCGGTGGGCGGCTTCGACCCGGCGATCTTCCTGTTTCACGAAGACGACGATCTCTGCCTGCGGCTGCGGGCCGCCGGGCACCGGCTCGGGCTGGTGCGGGCGGCCGAACTGCACCATGCGGGGGGCGAATCGAGCCGCCCCTCGGCGGCGCTCGACGCCTTCAAGGCCTGGCATCTCGGGGCATCGCGGGTGGCCGCACGGCGCAAGCACGGCTGGCCGCGGCCGCGCCTCGCCACGGTGCTCGAGACGCTGAACGCGCTGCGCCACAGCGACACCTACCGCAGCCCGGCCAAGCGCGCCGAGGCGCTGGGCGTGCTGCGCGGCGCGCTGGGCATCGGCGGCGGCGGTCGAGCGCCCGAATGAGGCGCGCCGGGCCGGGGCGGCTCCGGGGGGCCGGGCGCGCCGGTCCCCCCGGAGCCGCCTCAGGCCGGCAGCTTGGTCATCCGCAGGTAGGGCAACACGGTCTGGTACTGGCCGAAGCGGTTGGCGGCGTCCTCCTCGGAGACCGTGGCCGGGATCACCACGTCGTCGCCGACCTGCCAGTTCGCCGGCGTCGCCACGGTGTGCTTGGCCGCGGTCTGCAGCCCGTCGAGGGCGCGCAGCACCTCGGCGAAGTTGCGGCCCACGTTCATCGGATAGGTCATGGTCAGCTTCAGCGACTTGTCCGGCGCGATGATGTAGACCGCGCGCACCGTGGCGGTGTCGTTGGGCGTGCGGCCGTCCGGCAGATAGGCGTCGGCGGGCAGCATGTCGAAGGCCTTGGAGACCGTGAGATCGCTGTCGGCGATGATCGGGAAGCCCGCGCGGGCGCCCTTGGAGACCACCTCGATGTCGGATTTCCAGCGCTTGTGGTCCTCGGCGGAATCCACCGAGACGCCGATCACCTTGGTGCCGCGCTTCTGCCATTCGTCGGAGAGCTGCGCCACGGCGCCGAACTCTGTGGTGCAGACCGGGGTGAAGTCCTTCGGGTGCGAGAACAGGATCGCCCAGCTGTCGCCGATCCATTCGTGCAGGCTGAACGTGCCCTGGTCGGTCTCGACGGTGAGATCGGGGATGGTGTCGTTGATCCTCAGGGACATGGCGGACCCTCCGTGTCTGGTTGCCGTTGCGTCCTACTTAGTCGCCTGACCCGGCCTTTGCATCCCCCGCCGCTTGCATGGCCGCCCGGGCGCTGACAGGATATGATCAAATTTCGGGGCGGCGCGGCCGCCTGGCTTCCAGGACAGGAGTGCGCGCGATGATCGAGGCCCGGCAATTCTACATCGACGGGGCATGGTGCGATCCGAGGGACGGCCGCGACCACGCGGTGATCGACCCCTCGACCGAGGAGCCCTATGCCACCATCTCGCTCGGCGGGCGCGCCGACACCGATGCCGCGGTGGCCGCGGCCAAGCGGGCGCTGCCGGGCTGGATGCACACCTCCCCGGTGGAGCGCGTGGCGCTGCTCGAGAAGCTGCTCGCCGCCTACAAGGCGCGCGCCGGCGACCTGGCCCAGGCGATGAGCCGCGAGATGGGCGCGCCGCTCGATCTGGCGCGCAAGAACCAGGTCGGGGCCGGGGCGTTCCACCTGCAGAACTTCATCGACGCGGCGCGCGCCTTCCCGTTCGAGGCGCCGCTGGGCGATCACGCGCCGAACGACCGCATCCTGCACGAGGCGGTGGGCGTCGCGGCGCTGATCACGCCGTGGAACTGGCCGATGAACCAGATCACGCTCAAGGTCGGCGCGGCGGTGGCGGCGGGCTGCACAATGGTGCTCAAGCCCTCCGAGGAAAGCCCGATGAGCGCGCTGATCTTCGCCGAGCTGATGCACGAGGCGGGCTTCCCGCCGGGCGTGTTCAACCTCGTCAACGGCGACGGGCAGGGCGTCGGCACCCAGCTTTCGGGGCACCCCGATGTCGACATGGTGAGCTTCACCGGGTCGAGCCGGGCCGGGCGGCTGATCTCCAAGGAGGCCGCCGACACCCTGAAGCGGGTGCATCTGGAGCTGGGCGGCAAGGGCGCCAACCTGGTCTTCGCCGATGCCGACGAGAAGGCGGTGAAGCGCGGCGTCATCCACATGATGCAGAACACCGGCCAGAGCTGCAACGCGCCGTCCCGCATGCTGGTTGAGGCCTCGGTCTACGACCGCGTGGTGGAGGAGGCCGCAGAGGTCGCCGGTTCGGTGAGCGTCGGCCCGGCCTCCGAGGACGGGCGGCATATCGGCCCGCTGGTCAACGCCACGCAGTGGCAGAAGGTGCAGGACCTGATCCAGACCGGCATCGACGAGGGCGCGCGGCTGGTCGCCGGCGGCCCCGGCCGGCCCGAGGGGCTGAACCGCGGCTATTTCGTGCGCCCCACGGTCTTTGCCGATGTCAGCAACGACATGACCATCGCGCGGGAGGAGATCTTCGGCCCGGTCCTGTCGATCCTGCGTTTCGAAAACGAGGCGCAGGCGGTCGAGATCGCCAATGACACGCCCTACGGCCTGACCAACTACGTGCAGACCGCCGACGGCGCCCGGCGCAACCGGCTGGCGCGCCAGCTGCGCTCCGGCATGGTCGAGATGAACGGCGAGAGCCGCGGCGCCGGGGCGCCCTTCGGCGGCATGAAGCAATCCGGCAACGGCCGCGAGGGCGGGCATTTCGGCATCGCCGATTTCTGCGAGGTCAAGGCGGTGTCGGGCTGGGCCGCGGAGTGATCCGGCCCGGCGGCTTGCGGTGACGGCGCGACCGGAGGAAGGTCGCGCCCCGTTGCCGCCGATTCGCCGGAGACCCGCATGACCGAGGCCACCCCGCTCGACGCCGCCCACCACGCGATGACCGCCGCCCCCGAGGACGGCGCGGCGCGGCTGGCCTTCTACGCCCGGCTGGGCGCGGTGGAGCTGGTCCTGATGCTCACCGAGGAGGCGGCGGGGGAGACGCTGTCGCCCGAGGTCTTCGAGCTCGAGGACGGGCCGGTGGTGCTCGCCTTCGACAGCGAGGCGCGGCTCGCGGCCTTTGCCGGGCGGCCGGTGCCCTACGCGGCGCTGCCGGGCCGGGCCCTGGCCGAGATGCTGGCCGGGCAGGGCATCGGGCTCGGGCTCAATCTGGAGGTCGCGCCGTCCTCGATCCTGCTGCCCTCCGATGCGCTCGACTGGTTCGCGGCGATGCTGGAGGAGGCGCCGGGCGAGATCGCCGAGCGCCCGGTCGCGGTGGCGCCGCCCGCCGGGGCGCCGGAGCGACTTCTGGGCGCGCTCGACGCGGCCCTGGCCCGCGCCGCCGGGCTGGCGCGCGCCGCCTGGCTGGTCGAGGCGCGCTATGCCGGGGGGCAGCGCGGGTTGCTGCTCGGGGTGGCCGACGTGGCGCCGGGCGCCGAGGGCCCGCTGGCGCGCAGCCTGCGCGAGGCGGTGGTCTTCGGCGGGCTCGAGGAGGGCGCGCTCGACCTGGCCTTCGTGGCCGGCGAGGCCGCGCTGGCGGCGCGGCTGGCCGAGGTCGGTCTGCGCTTCGACCTGCCCGACCCCGCCGCCGCGGCGCCGGCCGCCGCGCCCGCCGCCCCCGGCAGCGATCCCGACCGCCCGCCGCGGCTGCGCTGACGCGAAACGCGCGCCCCCGGGGGAGGCGCGCGCGGTCGTTCGCGAAGCGGGACCTGGCCGCGGGTCAGCCGGCGGCGCGGGCTTCGCTGCGATAGGCGATGCGGTCCGAGGCGGTGAAGCGGCCGCCCTCGATTTTGGCGATCTTGCCCTCGCGCAGCAGCTGGCCGAAGCTCCGCAGCCGGTCCTCGCGGCTCGATTCGCTGGTCTCGGCCTCGCGCAGCTTGCCCATGAGCTGCGGCCGGGTGAATTGCGGCCGCTCCTCGACGAAGGCCAGGTAGGCCGCTGCCGCTTCAAGCAGGTCCGGCAGGTCCACCGCCCCCACCGAACGCGCGAAGGCGACGAAGCCCGGCCCGCCGGCCTCGGACGGGGCCTCCGCCTCCCGCGCGACGCGGCGCGGGCGCACCGGTTCGGCGGCCGCGGCCGGCTCGGCGCCGACGCGCTGTTCGGCCACCAGCTTGAGCGGCGCCGGCCGGGACGGCGCGGGACGCTCGGCGGGGCGGCGGGCCTCGCTGGGCTTGGGGCGCCGCGGCCGCACCACATCGGCCAGATCCTCGCGGTAGGGTTCGGTCTCCTCGGTCTCGGACCGGCGCCGCCCGAGCAGCCGGTCGGCCCGGGTGGCGGCCACCGCGGCGCGCAGATGGGCGATGGCGGAGCGGCGGCGGTTGCCCTCGGGCTCGCGGAATTCGCGGTCGGTCTCGGTCATCAGCCGCGACACCGACCCGTCATCCTCGGCGATGCGGTTCTCGGTCAGCATGGCGCGGGCGGGGCTGGCCATCTTCACCGCCCGGCGCGCCGCCTCGGTGGCCTCGTCGTCGTCGTAATCGTCCGGGTCGAAGGTGTCGGCGCTGTCCTGCGCCTCGAAGCTATCGGCCTCGGGTTCGGTCGCGGCGCCGGCGCCCTCGGCCTCGTCGCTCTCGGCGAAGGCCGCCTCTCCCGACCCCTCGAAGGCCGCGGCGACCTCCTCGGCAAAGCTGTCGCCGGCACTCGCGGGCGCGTCCTCGGCCGGCGCTGCGTCGTCCGGCGCCGCGGCAGGCCCTGATCCCTCCTCCGGCGCGATTCCGGCAAGTTCGGCCTCGAGCGAGGCCAGTTCCCGCGCCAGTTCCGCCTCGTCGGCATCGGACAGGCTGCTGTCGGCGTTCGCCGCGCCATCGTCGCCGGCATCGCCGGGCTCGACCGGCGCGAAGGCGCCGCTCGCCACGGCGGCGTCAAAGACGTCGCGCTTGACCTTCACCGCGCGCGGGCGGCTCTCGGCGGCCTCCGCAATGCCGTCCGCCCCGGCGGCCTCGGCACCCGCGTCGGCCGCGTCCGGTGCGGGGACCGCATCGTCGCTTGCCGCCGCGCCGCCGGCATGGCTGTCGACCTCATCGACCTCGTCGGACATGTCTGCCGGTTCCGCGCCGGCCAGCGCCGCGGCGAGCGCGCACTCGTCCTCGGGCGCGTCCTCGGCCTCGAGGCGCGGCGCGACGGTGTCAGACCCGCTCTCGTCGCTCCCAGGCAGCGCCGGCGCCTCGGCGTCGTCGCCCCAGGCGGCGGCCCGGAAGGCGTCGGCGGCATCCGCCTGCGGGGCGGGCGGCTCGGAACGGGCATCGTCCCCGTCATCCTCGGCCAGCGCCGCGGCGGCGGCGATCAGCTCGTCGTCCGCGACGAGAAGCTCCGGAGCCCCCACGTCGATCGACTCCGGCGCCTCGGCGTCCGCCGGGGCGCCGCCGGCCGCGGTGCCGCCGTGCGTTGCGGGGGCCGCGCCGGGCGTCGTCCCGCCGCTGTCGGGGCGCGCGGTGCCCGAGGCCACGACATCGCGGATGCGCTGCAATTTCTCGGCAATGCCGCCGGGCATCGGCCGCTGCGGCAGGCGGGAGGCGGAGGCCGCCGCGGTCGAATCGGTGGCGGCCATGTCCGTCGCGGCCGGCCCGGTGAGCGGCGCATCGCGGGCGATCCGGTCGGCCAAGGCGGCGCTGGCGACCGGATCTGCGGGCTGCGCCACGCCAGTGTCCGGCGCCTGGGCTGCGGCGGGCGCCGCGTCGGGGGCAGGGCGCGTCGGCGCCTCGGCATCGCTTGCGCCGGTGACCGCCGCCGAGGCGGCGACGCTTGCGGCAAGGTCGCGGCGGGCGGCGCTCTGACCCTCCTCGGCCGCCCGGGCGGCCGTCTGAGCGTCGTGTCCGATCGAGCGCAGCCGGACCGAGCTGCCTTCGACCCGTGCCTCGACCCGGCGGGCGATCTCGCGCTCGGCGATGCGGGCCAGCATCTCGGCATCCGGGGTCGGCGGTTCGGCTCCGAAATAACGGTCGTCCTGCGCCAGGTCGCGGAAGTATTCGGCGATCGCCTTCATGGTGTCGAACGAATCGTCGAATCCCTCCAGCGTGCAGGAGAAGGTTCCGTAGGAAACCGTGAGGATTTTGCTCGAACTAACCATGTGCTGCTCACTTTCGGTCCTTTGGCCCCCGATTGTCTACCATGAGGAGCGGGACCAAAGCCGTCCGAAATCGAGTTCGGCAGCGTATGATTTCATGTCCGCATTGTGGTCCGCCGGGGGCCCTGCCATGAAATGGCCATGAAGACCCCGATTGTCAGCAGCACATCGACGGTCCTGCTGGTGGGCGGGGCACCGTGCGCGTCCGGCCCCCTGAAGCGGGCCCTGGCGCGGACCGATTGCGCGGTCGCGGCGGATGGCGGCGCGGCGACGCTTCTGGCGCTGGGCCGGATGCCCGACGCGGTGATCGGCGATCTCGATTCGCTGCCCGAAGACCTGCGCGCCCGGATCCCGCCCGCGCGGCTGCACCGCATCGCCGAACAGGACAGCACCGATTTCGACAAGGCGCTGCGCAATATCGCGGCGCCGCTGATCCTCGGCTTCGGGTTCCTCGAGGCCCGGCTCGACCATGCGCTGGCGGCGCTGACGGTCTTGGCGCGGCGCCCCGGACAGCGCTGCCTGCTGATCGGGGCGGCGGATGCGGTGGCGCTGGTGCCGCCGGAGCTGACGCTCGACCTGGCGCCGGGGACGCGGGTCTCGCTCTATCCGCTGTGCGAGATCTCCGGCCGCTCGGAGGGGCTGCGCTGGCCCATCGACGGGCTGCGCCTGGCGCCCGGCGGACGGATCGGCACCTCGAACGAGGCGCTGGGACAGGTGCGGCTGCGGCCCGGGGCGCCGGGCCTCGTGGTCCTGGTGCCCGGCGACGCGGCCGGGCGGCTGGAGGCGGGCCTCAGGGCCGCCCCGCCCTGGCCCGAGGCGGCGTCCGGCTGAGCCGTCCGGCCTCGGCAAGCCGCCGCCGAGCGCCGCGCCGGCCCGGGAACGGCCGGGACGCCCGCGAGTTGACGCTGCGAACGGGCGATGGTCGCCCGCACCCAGTCGAGGAGGATCGAGACATGTCCATCGGAGGCATCATCCGCACCGCCCTGACCGGCTTTGCCCGGTCGCGCCGCGGCACCCATTACCGTCGTCCGGTCGGCGCGCCGATGCGCCGCCGCAGCCCCAAGGGCCGGCTGATCAGCGGCCTGCTGGGCCTCGCGCGCCGCAAGATGTGAGCCGGGGCCCGGCGCGCCGGGCACCCCTGTGAAACGACAAAGGCCGCTCCTCGGAGCGGCCTTTTCGATCTCGCGATCCTGGTCGGATCAGGCGATGGAGAGGTTCACCGCGCTCTCGCGGCCGTCACGGCCGGATTCGATGTCGTAGGTGACCTTCTGGTCGTCGCGCAGGCCGGTCAGGCCCGAACGCTCGACGGCGGAGATGTGCACGAACACGTCCTTGCCGCCGGTTTCCGGTGCAATGAAGCCGTAGCCTTTGGTGGTGTTGAACCACTTCACGGTGCCAGTTGCCATGAGTGTCTTCCTCGTCTGTTTTCGCTGCCCGCGGAACTGCGGCAGCCCGGCGACGTCACGTCTGGTCGATAGTCTGAGTGCCGGGGTCGGAAAACAGCAGGGTCGAAGAGTAGATCGTCAGCGTTTTCCCATATGGCAGGGACGACCTCAATTTGCAAGTTGTTTCGAATGCCGGCCGGGACGATTGGCCGCGGGGTCAGCCCTTTTCCGCCGATCCCGCCTTGTCGCGGGCGATGCGCTGCTCGCGCAGGCGCGCGGTGGCCTCGGCGCGGTGGCGGCGTTCGTCCTCGATGATCTGGCGGGCGGCGGCGGTGGTCTGGTCGCCGCGCGAGGGGGCGGCCGGGGCGACCGGGGTGGCGATGCTGCGCGCGGCGCGGCTGCGGGTCGCGTCCATGCGGGCTTCGAGTTTGGCGAAAGTTTCTTCGAGGGTGCTCATGTCGGTCCATACGTGCTGAAAGCGAGGGGCCTGCCCTTTCACATAGCGGGATCCGGCATTCGGCAAGGGCGCCGAGCGCGCCCGGGGGCGCGCGCCAGCGGTCCTCCGCGCACGCGAAACGGTCGGCAGACCCTCGGCCCGCCGCCCGTTCCCTGGCCCTCGCGCGGCGCGCGGTCGCGCGCCCGCCGCCCGTCGCCTCAGCGGGCGAACTTCTTGAACTTCACCCGCTTGGGCTCCACCGCATCGGGGCCGAGGCGGCGCTTCTTGTCCTCCTCGTAATCCTCGAAATTGCCCTCGAACCATTCCACATGGGCCTCGCCCTCGAAGGCCAGGATGTGGGTGCAGATGCGGTCGAGAAAGAAGCGGTCGTGGCTGATCACCACGGCGCAGCCGGCGAAATCCACCAGCGCATCCTCGAGCGCGCGCAGCGTCTCCACGTCGAGGTCGTTGGTCGGTTCGTCGAGCAGCAGCACGTTGCCGCCGGATTTCAGCAGCCGCGCCATGTGCACGCGGTTGCGCTCGCCGCCCGAAAGCTGGCCCACCACCTTCTGCTGGTCGGAGCCCTTGAAGTTGAAGGCGCCGCAATACTTGCGCGAATTGATCTCCGCATCGCCGAGCTTGATCAGCTCGGCGCCGCCGGTGATCGCCTCCCAGACGGTGTCGGTCGGGTTCAGGTCGTCGCGGGTCTGGTCGACATAGCTGAGCTCGACGGTCTCGCCGTACTCGATCTTGCCGTCATCGGGCTGCTCCTGCCCGGTGAGCATCTTGAACAGCGTCGACTTGCCGGCGCCGTTCGGGCCGATGACGCCGACGATGCCGCCCGGCGGCAGCGAGAAGGACAGGTCCTCGATCAGGAGCTTGTCGCCCATCGCCTTCCGCAGGTTCTCGATCTCGATCACCTTGCCGCCGAGCCGGGGGCCGTTGGGGATGACGATCTGCGCCTTGCCGACGCGCTCCTTCTCGGACTGGCTGGCCATCTTCTCGTAGGCCTGGATCCGCGCCTTGGACTTGGCCTGGCGCGCCTTCTGGCCCTGCCGCATCCATTCCAGCTCGCGCGACAGCGTGCGCTGCTTGGCCTTGTCCTCGCGCGCCTCCTGCTCCAGCCGCTTGGCCTTCTGCTCCAGCCACGAGGAATAATTGCCCTCGTAGGGAATGCCGCGGCCGCGGTCGAGCTCGAGGATCCAGCCGGTGATGTCGTCGAGGAAGTAGCGGTCGTGGGTGACGCAGAGGATGGTGCCCTTGTAGGCGATCAGGTGGTTCTGCAGCCAGGCGATGGTCTCGGCGTCGAGGTGGTTGGTCGGCTCGTCGAGGAGCAGCATGTCGGGCGCTTCGAGCAGGAGCTTGCAGAGCGCCACCCGGCGCACCTCGCCGCCCGAGAGCGACGCCACCTCGGCATCGTCCGGCGGGCAGCGCAGCGCCTCCATGGCGACGTCGATCTGGCTGTCGAGATCCCACAGGTTCTCACCGTCGATCTCGTCCTGGAGCTGCGCCATCTCGTCAGCGGTCTCGTCGGAATAGTTCATCGCCAGTTCGTTGAAGCGGTCGAGCTTGGCCTTCTTCCGGGCCACACCCAGCATCACGTTGCCGCGCACGTCGAGGCTCTGGTCGAGCTGCGGCTCCTGCGGCAGGTAGCCGATGCGCGCGCCCTCGGCGGACCACGCCTCGCCTGAGAAGTCCTTGTCGATCCCGGCCATGATCTTCAGCAGCGTCGACTTGCCGGCGCCGTTGACGCCGACGACGCCGATCTTGACGCCGGGCAGGAAGTTCAGGCGGATGTTCTCGAAACATTTCTTGCCGCCGGGATAGGTCTTGGAGACCCCGTCCATGTGATAGACGTATTGGTAGGCTGCCATGCGGGCGCTCCGTCAATTCGTGATCTGAGGTTTGGGCGGCTCAATACGCGATCTCGGCGCGGGTCGGAAGGGGGCCTATGGCGCCGCGGCGGAGCGGCGCGCGGCCTCGCGCGGACCGGATGCCGCGGCGAAGGGGCGCCGGGACAGCGACAGGACAGCGACCGGACAGCGCCGGGGCGGCGACGGGACAGCGACGGGGCGGAGTTCATGAGCGATCTGGGGGAGATGACGGGCCGCCACGCCCAGCCCGGGCGGCTGGTCTGGATCGGCCTGCGGCCCGCGCGCCGGGCCGCGATGCGCGCCGTCGCGGCGGCGCAGGTCGGCCCCGCGGGGCTCGACGGCGATCACGCCGGGGCCGGGCCGCGCGCCGTCACCCTCCTGCAGGCCGAGCACCTGGCGGTGATCGGCGCGCTGCTCGGCCGCCCGCCGGTGCCGCCGGAGGCGCTGCGCCGCAACCTCGTGGTGGCGGGCATCAACCTCGCCGCGCTGCGCCACTGGACCTGCCGGATCGGCGGCGTGCTGCTGCGGCCGGGCAAGCTCTGTGCGCCGTGCTCGCGGATGGAGGAAACCCTCGACCATGGCGGCTATTCCGCGGTGCGCGGCCATGGCGGGTTCTACGCCGAGGTGCTCGCCCCCGGCCGCCTGCGGCTGGGCGACGCCGTGACGGCGGCGCCACGCGACGGGGCGGACGGCGATGGGGCGGCCGGGCCGGACGTTGCGGGTCCGCGGGGCGGCCGTTAAGCCGGCGCCATGGTCGCGCGCCTTCCCCTTGCGCCGGGGCTCCGTGTCGGGCTTTTCGGCGGCTCCTTCGATCCGCCCCATGCGGGCCATGTCCACGTCACCCGCGAGGCGCTGAAGCGCTTCGGGCTCGACCGCGTGGTCTGGCTGGTCTCTCCCGGCAATCCCCTGAAACGGCGCGGTCCGGCGCCGCTTGCCGCGCGCCTCGACGCGGCGCGCCGGCTGATGCGCCATCCCCGGGTGATCGTCAGCGACATCGAGGCGGCGCTCGGCACGCGCTACACCGCCGCTACGCTGGCGGCGCTGACCGCGCGCCATCCCGGCACCCGGTTCGTCTGGCTGATGGGGGCCGACAACCTCGCCCAGTTCCACCGCTGGGAGGATTGGCAGGGCATCGCGGCGACCCTGCCGCTCGGCGTGCTGGCGCGGCCGGGCGAGCGGCTCGGCGCCCTGACCTCGGTGGCGGCGCACCGGCTGGCGGCCGCCCGGCTGCCCGCCGCGGCGGCGCCCTGCCTGCCGTTCCGGGCGGCGCCGGCCTGGTGCTTTCTCAACGTCCCGCTGCGCGCCGTCAGCTCGACCGCGATCCGCGCCGGGGGCGCCTGGCCCGAAACCTGAGGCGCCGCGCCGGCAGGGCCGGCGATACGCGCTTGCGCAGGGTTCTTGTCGGAGGCCGGGGCGCGGGCTAACTCCGATGCATGGTTCAACAACTCACCCGTCGCCGTGTCCTCGCGGCCCTGCTTGCCACCGCCGCCGGTCCGGTCTTCGCCGAGGCCCCGGAAACCTCGCCGCGCCCGGTGGCCCGCGGCGACGACCTGCTGAGCCAGGCACTGCCGAGCCTCGACGAGATCGTCGCCCAGGCCGGGCTTGACGGCAGCTTCGGCTTCGCGGTGGCCGAGACCCGCACGGGCGAGATCCTCGAGGAACGCTCGGGCGCGCTGGGCCTGCCGCCGGCCTCGGTGGCCAAGGCGCTCACCGCGGCCTACGCGCTCGACGTGCTGGGCCCCGACCACGTCTTCACCACTCGGGTCATGGCCACCGGCCCGGTCGACGCGACCGGGCGGCTCGACGGCGACCTGATCCTCGCCGGCGGCGGCGATCCCACCCTCGACACCGACCACCTGTCGCAGCTCGCCGGGGCGTTGCGCGAGGCCGGGGTCGAGACGGTGGCGGGCAAGCTGCTGGTCTGGGGCGGGGCGCTGCCCGAGGTCGCCACCATCGACCCGGCCCAGCCCGACCATGTCGGCTATTCCCCGGGCGTCTCGGGGCTGAACCTGAACTACAACCGGGTGCATTTCGAATGGCGCCGCGCCGGGCAGGGCTACGACATCAGCCTCGACGGCCGCTCCGACAGCCTGCGCCCACCGGTCAACATGGCGCGCATGGTGGTGGTGGCGCGCTCGACGCCGATCTACACCTATGTCGATACCGGGCGCCGCGACGACTGGACGGTGGCGCGCAACGCGCTCGGCAATGGCGGCGCGCGCTGGCTGCCGGTCAAGCGCCCGGCGCTCTATGCCGGCGAGGTGTTCCAGGCCGTGGCCGGCGCCAAGGGCCTGCGGCTGCCGGCGCCGCGGCTGATCGAGGACCTGCCCGAGGGGGCCGAGACGCTGGTCCGCCGCGAGAGCGCGCCGCTCGACGCGATCCTGCGCGAGATGCTGAAATGGTCCACCAACCTGACCGCCGAGGCGGTGGGGCTCGCCGCCACCGCGGCGCGCCAGGGCACGGTGCCGGACAGCCTCGAGGCCTCGGCGGCGGTGATGAACGACTGGGCGCAGGCCGAGCTCGGCCTGACCGACGTGGCGCTGACCGACCATTCCGGGCTCGGCGATGCCAGCCGCATCTCGGCCGCCGACATGGTGCAGGCGCTGGTCGCGGTACGGGCGCGGCTGCCGCTCAAGCCGCTCCTCAAGGACATCCCGATCCGCGACGAGGCGCGGCGGGTGATCTCCGGCCACCCGCTTTCGGTGCGGGCCAAGACCGGCACGCTGAACTTCGTCAGCGGGCTGGCGGGCTACATCGACACCCCCGACGGCACCGAGCTGGCCTTCGCGGTGTTCTCCGGCGACCTGCCGCGCCGCGACGCCATCCCGCGCGAGGACCGCGAGGGCCCGCCGGGCATGCGCACCTACAACACGCGGGCCAAGAAGTTCCAGATGGAGCTGATCAAGCGCTGGGGCGCGCTCTACGGCCGGTCGAGCTGAGCGCCGAGATGCAGCGAGATTGGCAGACGGCATGGGCAGTGGCACAGTGGAAGAACGCCGAGACAGGAGGAGCCCATGCCGAAAATCGCGCATCCGAGCGACGTCCAGACCGTGATCACCACCTTCGAGATGTCGCCGGGGACCTGCCCGGAACTCCTCGACGCGCTGAAGGAGGCATATGCGGATTTCATCTCGCAGCAGCCCGGCTTCATCGCCGCGGGCCTGCACGTCAACGACGCGCATACCCGGATCGCGAACTATTCGCAGTGGCAGAGCCGCGAGGACTTCTTGGCGATGCTGCGGCATCCCGAGATGCAGCAGCACAACAAGCGCTTCAGCTCGCTCTGCCGCGCCTTCGAGCCGGTGATGTACGAGGTCGCGGCCACCTTCTTCGCGGAATGATCGGGGCGCCCGGCGACCCCCGGGAAATGCCTCATGGATGACACGCTCAAGCTCGACCGGCGCGACGGGCTACCAGAGGCGCTGCGGCTTCTGGCGGCCGAGTTCCCGCGCCCGGACTGGCAGGGCCATGACCGTTTCGGCGGTCTGGTGCAGTTCTGGATGGAGCGCCACGGCATGTTTCGCCAGATCTGCGCGGCGCTCGACGAGGACGTGCAGGCGCGGCTCTCCGGGCGCCTGTCGCCCGAGGCGCAGGCGGCCCGGCTGGGCCGCTACGGGTCGCTGCTGGTCAACGAGCTGCACAACCATCACCGCATCGAGGACATGCACTACTTCCCGGCGCTGTCCGGGCTGGAGCCGCGGCTCGACTGCGGCTTCGCACTGCTCGACGCCGACCATCACGCCATGGACGGGCTGCTCGACGCCTTCGCGCAGAGCGCCAACGGAGTGATCGACGGCAGCGCCGAGCCCGGCCGCTTCCACGACGACCTGACCCGGTTCGCGGCGCTGCTGGAACGGCACCTGACCGACGAGGAGGACCTGGTCGTGCCGGTGATCCTGAAGCACGGCGACGCGGCGCTGGGCTGAGCCGGTCCGAAAGCGGGCGTGGCCCCCGGGGCCGGGGCGCACTCCGCGGGGTAGGGCCTGCGGACCGCCGCGGCGACACGATCCCCGGTCAGCGGGGTGCCGTCCCTCAGTGCCATCTTGCGCAGTGCCCGGCAGCCCTCAGGAAGCCGGTTGGCCGGCCCGCCCCGGCCGCGCCCGTTCGCGTCCAGCCCCCGCGCGTCCCCAGGGCGGCGGAGGCTCCGGAAGTCCCGTGCCAACCTTGTGCGCCCGAACGGGCGCGGCTCAGCCGTCCTCGCCCGGCGTCGGGGCGGCGCCCTCGGCGGCTTCGGGTCCGGCCGGGGCCGGCGGCGTTTCGGCGCTGTCGCCGGCCTCGGCGGCAGCATCCGGCGCCGCGCCGGCGGGGTCCCGGCGCGACAGCGCGCCGTTGACCCATTCGCCGGCGGCGGTCTCCCCGGTGGCGTAGGTCATGGTGCCCTGGCCCTGGCGCTTGCCGTCCACGAAGGTGCCCTCGTAGACGTCGCCATTGGCGTAGGTCGCGACCCCGGTGCCGGAGATCTCGCCGTTCTCCCAGCCGCCGGAATAGCGGAAGCCGTCGGCCATCACGATCTCGCCCTCGCCGTGGCGCTGGCCGTCGGCGAACTCCCCGGTATAGACCGTGCCGTCGGGATAGGTCGCCGTGCCCTGGCCCTCGCGGCGGCCATCGACCCAGGCGCCGTCGTAGCGGTAGCCGTCGGGATAGGTCATCACCCCCTGGCCGTGGTTCTTGGCGTTGCGGAACTCGCCCTCGTAGGTCAGCCCGTTGGCGTATTCGGCCCGGCCCCGGCCCTCGATCACGCCGTCGACCCATTCGCCCTCGTAGGTCGAGCCGTCGGGATAGGTGATCTTGCCGGTGCCGTGCGCCAGCCCGTCCTTCAGCGCGCCGACATAGACCGATCCGTCGGGATAGGCGACGCGGCCCTCGCCCTCGATCCGGCCCTCGACCCAGCTGCCGGTATATTCGTAGCCGTCGGCGCCGCGGAACGTGCCCTCGCCGTGGCGCTGGTCGTCCGCGAAGGCGCCCTCGTAGACGTCGCCGTTGGCGTAGGTGACCCGGCCCTCGCCGTCGCGCCGGCCCTCCACCAGGTCGCCCTCGTAGACGTCGCCGCCGGGCTGGGTCAGGCGGCCGCGGCCGTCGATCTGGCCGTCATCCCACATGCCCTCGTAGATCAGCCCGTCGGGCATGGTGAGCGTGCCCTCACCCTCGCGCGCGCCGCCCGAGACCCGGCCCTCGTAGACCGAGCCGTCGGGATAGGTGATGGTGCCGTTGCCTTCCTTGACGCCGTTCACCCAGTCGCCCTCGTAGCGATAGCCCGAAGGCGCCGTCATGATGCCGCGGCCATGGTGCAGGGCGTTGCGGAAGCCGCCCTCGTAGCGCACCCCGTTGGCATATTCCGCGACCCCCTGGCCGGTGATCTTGCCGTCGACCCAGGTGCCCTCGTAGGTGCCGCCATCGGCAAAGGTGATCTGGCCGCGGCCCTCGGGCTTGCCCTTGACGAACTGGCCCTCGTAGACCGAGCCGTTGGGGAAGGTGGCGCGGCCCTCGCCGCGAATCTCGCCCTCGACCCATTCGCCGACATATTCGTAGCCGTTGGGTAGCCGGTACGTGCCGGTGCCGTGCTGCAACCCGTCCTCGAAGGTGCCTTCGTAGACGCCGCCGTCTTCGTATTGTTTGGTCTGCACCGTGACGCCGGTCTGGGCCTGCGCGCAGAGCGGCAGCGCCAGCGCGCCGGCGGTGATGAGGATCCTGCCATATCCGTCCATGCGTCGGGTCATGCCTCCGGTCGCCCCTGGTTGCGGCAAGGTGCCTGAAAGTGCCGGAAAACTAGTGGAGCGGGGAGGGAGGCACAATCTCTTTCGGCCCGGCGCGCTTTTCCTCGCCGGACGGTCTGCTATGTCGGCTCTGGATTTTCTCGCGGCAAGGCAGGGGCGCGGCATGACGGAACGGTTCCGGCTCACTTTGGCACAGCTCAACCCGGTGCTCGGCGATCTCGACGGCAATGCCGCCAAGGCGCGGGCGGCCTGGGAGCGGGCGCGCGCCGACGGCGCCGACATGGTGGCGCTGCCGGAAATGTTCATCACCGGCTACAACGCGCAGGACCTGATCCTGAAGCCGAGCTTCCACCTCGCCGCGATCCGCGCCGTCGAGGCGCTGGCGCGGGACTGCGCCGACGGCCCGGCGCTGGCCATCGGCGGGCCGTGGATCGAGGGCGCGGAGCTCTTCAACGCCTATTTCGTGTGCAAGGAAGGCCGCATCGCCACGCAGGTCCTCAAGCACCACCTGCCGAACCACGCGGTCTTCGACGAGCAGCGCATCTTCGGCTCGGGCCCGATCGGCGGTCCCTACGGCATCGGGCCGGCGCGCATCGGCTCGCCGATCTGCGAGGATGCCTGGTACGAGGACGTGGCCGAGACCCTGGCCGAGACCGGGGCGGAGATCCTGGTGGTGCCGAACGGCTCGCCCTATCATCGCGACAAGGCGGCGCTCAGGCTCAATCACATGGTGTCCCGGGTGGTCGAGACCGGCCTGCCGCTGGTCTATCTCAACATGGTGGGCGGCCAGGACGACCAGGTCTTCGACGGCGGCTCCTTCGTGCTCAACCCCGGCGGCCGGCTGGCCGCGCAGCTGCCGCTCTTCGAGGAGGCGGTGGCGACGGTGGAGTTCCGCCGCGACGGGCCGGGGGACGGCTGGATCTGCGCCGACGGCCCGTTCGAACGCCACCCCGAGGCGGAGATGGAGCGCGATTACCGGGCGATGGTGCAGGGCCTGCGCGACTATTGCGCCAAGTCCGGGTTCGCGCGGGTGCTGCTGGGGCTCTCGGGCGGGGTCGATTCGGCGCTGGTCGCGGCCATCGCGGCGGATGCGCTGGGGCCTGCGAACGTGCGCTGCGTGATGCTGCCCTCGCCCTACACCTCGGAGGCCTCGCTCGAGGATGCCCGCGCCGTGGCCGAGCGGCTGGGCTGTCCCTATGACACGCTGCCGATCGACGGGCCGCGCGCCGCGGTGACCGAGGCGCTGGCGCCGCTCTTCGCCGGACGGGGCGCCGACCTGACCGAGGAGAACCTGCAATCGCGCCTGCGCGGCCTGCTGCTGATGGCGCTGTCGAACAAGTTCGGCGAGATGCTGCTGACCACCGGCAACAAGTCCGAGGTCGCGGTCGGCTATGCCACGATCTACGGCGACATGGCGGGCGGCTTCAATCCGATCAAGGACCTCTACAAGACCGGCGTCTTCGCCGCCTGCCACTGGCGCAACGCCAACCACCGCGGCTGGATGAAGGGGCCGGAGGGGGCGCCGATCCCGGAGCGGGTGATCACCAAACCGCCCTCGGCCGAGCTGCGCGAGGACCAGAAGGACAGCGATTCGCTGCCCGATTACCCGGTGCTCGACTCGATCCTCGAGATCCTCGTGGAGCGCGACGGCTCGATCGAGGATTGCGTCGCGGCCGGGCATGACCGCGCCGATGCCGCCCGGGTCGAGGCGCTGGTCTATGGCAGCGAGTACAAGCGCTACCAGGCGGCGCCGGGGGTCCGGCTGACGCGCCGCGCCTTCTGGCTCGACCGGCGCTACCCGATCGTCAATCACTGGCGCGACGGCCGGCGCTGAGGCGCGCGGGCGACTGGGCAGGGGAGCGGAATGGGCGGGATCGCGCGGCTGGGCTATCTGGTGCCCGAATTTCCCAACCAGACGCATGCCTTCTTCTGGCGCGAGATCGCCGCTCTGCGCGCCGCCGGGGTCACGGTGACGCCGATCTCCACCCGGCGGCCGGCGCCGCAGGACTGCCCGCACGACTTCGCCGGCGCCGCGCGCGCCGAGACGCGCTACCTGTTCCCGCCGCGCGCCGGGGCCGCGGCACGCCTCCTCGCGGCGCGGCCGCGGGCGTTCGCCGCCGCGCTGGCCTATGTCCGGGACCTGCCCGAGAGCGGCGCCGCGGGGCGGGCGCGGGTGGCGGCGCTGATCCCCAGCGCGGCCGAGCTCTGCCGGGTGGCGGAGGCCTGCCGCCTCGACCACCTGCACATCCATTCCTGCGCCAATTCCGCCCATCTGGGCGCTCTGGCGCGGCTGCTGGGCGGGCCTAGCTACAGCGTCACGGTGCACGGCAACCTGCCGGTCTATGGCCGCGACCACGCCGCCAAGTTCCGCCATGCCGCGCTGGTCACCGCGGTGACCCGGCCGCTCGCCCGAGAGGTCGCCGCGGTGGCGCCGAGCCGCCCGGTGCCGGTGATCACCATGGGGGTGGAGACCGGGCGTTTCGCTGCGGAGCGGCCGGAGCCCCGCCCGGAGGAGCCTTTGCGCTTCCTGTCGGTGGCGCGGCTCAACCCGGTCAAGGGCCATGCGCTGTTTCTCGCGGCGCTGCGGCGCCTGCGCGATGCCGGGCAGGCGGCGCATTACACCATCGTCGGCGCCGGCCCTGCCGAGGCCGAGATCCGCGCCGAGATCGCCCGGCTCGGCCTGGACGACGCGGTCGAGATGACCGGCCCGCTGGGCGAGGCCGCGGTGCGCGCCGAACTGGCCCGGGCCGATGTCTTCGTGCTGACGAGCTTCGGGCAGGGCGAGGCGGCCCCGGTCGCGGTGATGGAGGCGATGGCCGCGGGCCTGCCGGTGATCTGCTCGCGCATCGGCGGCACCGAGGACATGATCGCGGACGGCGTCGACGGCCTGCTGGTGCCGCAGCGCAATATCGCGGCGATCGCCGCGGCGGCCGCCCGGCTCGCCGCGGACGGCGCCCTGCGCCGGCGGCTCGGCGCCGCCGCGCGGCTGCGGGCGCGGCGGTACTTCGACACCCGCGCCACCGCCCGCGCGCTGCTCGCCGCGCTCGAGGCCGCGGCCGGCTGACCGCCGCGCCGGGGCAGCGCCCGCCTTGGGCGCGGGCGCGTTTCTTCCCGCGGGTCTTTCCCCTGCGTCGCAATGCGCGTTAGAAGGCCCGCGAAGCGCAGGGGAGAGACATCATGCACATGGCCGAGGTCAACGGGGTGAAACTGCATTACCGGCTGGACGGGGATCCAGACGGCACGCCCGTGGTCTTCGCCAATTCGTTGGGCACCGACCTGCGGCTCTGGGATGCGGTGCTGCCGCACCTGCCGGCGGGCCTGCGCATCCTGCGCTACGACAAGCGCGGCCACGGCCTCTCCGACGCGCCGCCGGCGCCCTACGCGATGGGCGCGCTGGTGCGCGACGTCGAGGCGCTGATGGACCATGTCGGCATGCGCGACGCGATCTTCGTCGGGCTGTCGATCGGCGGCATGATCGCCCAGGGGCTGGCGGCCAAGCGGCTCGATCTGGTGCGCGGGCTGGTGCTGTCGAACACCGCCGCCAAGATCGGCACCCGCGAGATGTGGAGCGACCGCATCGCCGCGGTCGAGGAGGGCGGCATCGCGGCGCTGGCCGACCCGATCCTCGAGCGCTGGTTCTCGGCGCCGTTCCGCGCCACCGCGGAGTTCCACGCCTGGCGCAACATGCTGATCCGCCAGCCGCTGGCGGGCTATGTCGGCTGCTGCCACGCCATCGCCGGCAGCGATTTCCTGGCCTCGACCGCGCAGCTGCGGCTGCCGGTGCTGGGCATCGCCGGGTCGGAGGACGGATCCACCCCGCCCGACCTGGTGCGCGAGAGCGTCGAGCTGGTGCCGGGCGCCGCCTTCGAGCTGATCCGCGGCGCCGGGCATCTGCCCTGCGTCGAGGCGCCGGAGGAATACGCCGCGATCCTCACCGGGTTCCTGAAGGCGCAGGGCCATGGCTGAGCCCGCCGCAAGGCGCCGGTTCCCGGCCCGGGGCGGACGCCTTGGCTGAGTTCCTGCTGATCCACGGCTCCTGCCACGGCGCCTGGTGCTGGGACGCGACCATCGCGGCGCTCGCCGCCCGCGGCCACGCGGCGCGGGCCATCGACCTGCCGGGCCACGGCGCCGACCGCACCGCGCCCGGGGGCATCACCCTCGACCTCTATGCCGAGGCGATCCGCGCCGCGCTGCGACCGGGCGATGTGCTGGTCGGCCATTCCATGGCCGGCTACCCGATCAGCCGCACCGCCGATCTCGACCCCTCGGGCATCGCCCGGCTGGTCTACCTCGCGGCCTACGTGCCGGCGCCGGGGGCGAGCCTCGTCGAGATGCGCCGCCGCGCGCCGCGCCAGCCGATCCTCGGCGCCATCGACCTGGCCGAGGACGGCAGGACCTTCTCGATCCGTCCCGAGGCGGCGCGCGACGTGTTCTACCAGGATTGCCCGCCCGCCGCGGTGGCCCGTGCGCTCGACCTGCTCTGCCCCAAGCCGGTGGCGCCGCAGGCCACCCCGCTGACCCTCGGCGCCAACTGGCAGGCGGTGCCGCGAAGCTACATCATCTGCGAAGAGGACAACGCCGTGCCCACCGAATTGCAGCGCGAGATGGCGCCCGCCGCCGCGCGCCCCGAGCACATCCATTCCCTCCCGGGGTCGCATTCGCCGTTCATGGCGCGCCCCGAGGCGCTGGCGGACCTGCTCGGCCGCATCGCGGCGGAGGGCTGAGCGATGGCGGGATCGGTCTTCGGCAGCGCGCTTTACGGGCAGCTCTTCACGCCGGGCGAGGTCGGCCGGCTGTTCACCGACAGCGCCGAGATCCGCGCCATGATGCTGGTCGAGGGCGCGCTGGCCAAGGTCCAGGCCGGGCTGGGCGTGATCCCGGAGCCCGCCGGCGAGGCGATCCACCGCGCCGCGCTGGAAGTGCAGATCGATGCCGCCGACCTGGCCGCCGCCACGGCGGTCAACGGGGTGCCGGTGCCGGCGCTGGTGGCGGCCTTCCGCAAGGCCATGCAGGCCCCGGGCCACGCCCAGTACCTGCATTGGGGCGCCACCTCGCAGGACATCGTCGACACCGCTCTGATGCTGCGCCTGGCGCGGGTGCTGGGCCATGCCGGCGAACGGCTCGACGCGATCCTGGCGCGGCTCGCCGAGCTGGCCGAGCGCCATGCCGAGCTGCCGATGGCGGCGCGCACCTACGGCCAGCACGCCACGCCGACCAGCTTCGGCGCCGTGGCGGCGGAATGGGGCCGGCCGCTCCTGGCGCTCCGCGACGAGGCGGCGGCCTTGCGCGCCGCGCTGCCGGTTTCGCTCTCCGGGGCGGCCGGCACCGCCGAGGCGCTGGGCCCGCGGGCGGCGGAGATCCGCGCGGGCCTCGCCGAGGCGCTGGGTCTCGCCGATCCCGGCGCCGGCTGGCACACCGATCGCGGCCCGATCCTCAAGCTGGCCGACTGGCACGCCCGCACCGCCGCGGCGCTGGCCAAGATCGGCGAGGACCTGGTGCTCGCCACGCAATCGGGACTGGCCGAGATGCGGCTCGGCGGCGCCGGCGGCTCCTCCACCATGCCGCAGAAGCAGAACCCGGTCGGGCCCTCGGTGGTGGTCGCGCTGGGCGGGGCCGTGCAGGGCCAGGCCTCGGCGCTGCTGGCGGTCGGGGCGCATCGCCAGCAGCGCGACGGCGCGCGCTGGTTCGGCGAATGGATCGCGCTGCCGCCGCTCTGCCTGAGCCTCGCCGCGGCGCTCGGCCGGAGCGAGGAGATGCTGGCCGGGCTCGAGCCCGACGCCGAGGCGATGGCGGGGACGCTGGCGGCCTCGCGCGGCCTGCTGGCGGCCGAGGCGCTGTCCTTCGCGCTGGCCGAGCGGATGCCGCGGGCCGAGGCCCAGGCGGCGGTCAAGACGCTGGCCCGCGAGGTCGCGGCCGGGCAGGGCGAGCTGCGCGACGCGGCGCTGGCGCAATGGCCCGATCTCGATCCCGGCCTCTTCGATCCGGCGCGCCAGCTCGGGCTGGCGCCGCAGGATGCGCGCGGCTTCGCGGCCAGGGTGCGCGCCGCCGCCTGAGCCCGGCGCGGGCCGCCCGCCCCGGGCACCGGCGCGCGGCCCGGCGGCGTCCGATCCCGGCCCATGCCCGGCGCGCCCGGCGGCGGGACGGGGACGTCGGCGCCGGGCCGCGATGGTCTCATCCCGGGGGGCGCGTTTCGGGCCTGCCCCGCCGGCCTCGGACCGCGCCGCCGCCCGCGTGGCCAAGGGCGATGGTCCTGCCGTGCCCCGGGCTTGCGCGCGGCGCGCTTGCCGGATCGGGCGGCATTGCCTAAAGCCCGGGCATGAGCGCCGCATCGAGCTACCCCGCGCATCTGCGCGCCGTCCTCGTCCTCGGCCTGCCGTTGATCGGCGGGCATCTGGCGCAGTTCGCCATCGGCCTGACCGACACGGTGATGATCGGCTGGTACGGCGCCGAGGAGCTGGCCGCGCTGACGCTGGCCCATACCGGCTTTTTCGTGCTGTTCCTGTTCGGCTCGGGCTTCGCCTGGGGGGTGATGCCGATGGTGGCGCGCTTCGCCGCCGAGGGCGACCAGGTGATGATCCGCCGCGCCACCCGGATGGGGCTCTGGCTGTCGATCCTGTTCTTCGCGCTGGCCATGCCGGTGTTCTGGCATTCCGGGCCGCTGTTCCGGGCGCTGGGCCAGTCGGCGCAGGTCAGCGCCGATGTCGAGACCTATCTGCGCATCGCCGGCTGGGGGCTCCTGCCGGCGCTCGGGGTGATGGTGCTGAAATCCTACCTCGCCGGGCTGGAACATACCCGGGTGGTGTTCTGGATCACCCTGGTCTCGGCGCTGGTCAACGCGGTGCTGAACTACGCGCTGATCTTCGGCCATTGGGGCGCGCCCGAGCTGGGCATCGCCGGCGCCGCGCTGGCCTCGGTCGGCACCAACAGCGTCGCCCTGATCGGCGCCGTGCTCTATGCCGGGGCGCGGCTGCCCGAACACCGGCTGTTCCACCGCTTCTGGAATCCCGACCGGGAGATGTTCGGCCGGGTGTTCCGGCTGGGCTGGCCGATCGGGCTGACCACCCTGGCGGAGATCAGCCTGTTCGCGGGCTCGGCGGTGATGCTGGGCTGGCTCGGCACCGTGCCGCTGGCCGCGCACGGCATCGCGGTGCAGCTCGCCACCGCCTTCTTCATGGTCCAGCTCGGCCTCTCCAACGTCGCCACGGTGCGCGCCGGCAACGCCGTGGGCCGCGGCGACCCCGACCACCTGGTGCGCGGGGCGCGCACCGTGCTGGCGCTGTCGGTGCTGGTCTCGCTGGCCACCATGGCGCTGCTCCTGCTGCTGCCCGAACCGCTGGTCGCGGCCTTCCTCGATCCCGGCGATCCCGACCGCGCCGCCATCGTGGCGACCGGGGCCAGCCTGCTGGCCGTGGCGGCGGTGTTCCAGCTCGTCGATGGCGGGCAGGTGATCGCGCTCGGCCTGCTGCGCGGCATGGAGGACACCCGGATGCCGATGATCCACGCCGCCATCGCCTACTGGGCGGTGGGGATGCCGGCGGCCTGGCTGCTGGGCTTTCCGCTCGGGCTCGGCGGGGTCGGGGTCTGGCTCGGCCTGGTGGCGGGGCTCGGCACCGCCGCGGGCCTGCTGCTTTGGCGCTTCTGGGCGCGGGCGGTGCCGGACTTCGCCGCGCCCGGTGCGGGCCCGGCAACCGCCGCCGCCGCGCCGCCCGCGCCCGCCGCCCCGGCGGCGCCGGCCGCCTCGGCCGGGTCGGCGGCCGCGGCGCCGGCGCCTCAGACCCCGGTATCGGGGCCGTAGCAGAGCAGCGGCGCGGCGCTCGGCCGGGCCTCGTAGCGCGTGGCGCTCGGGGTCTCGGCGATGTAGCGCGCGGTGAGACCGCCAGCGCTGCGGCGGAAGCGCCAGCATTGCGGGTCGGGGCGGTCCTCGTAGACGAAGCAGATGCGGTCGCCGCTTTCCTCGTACCAGCGCCCGTCCTTGCAGATGCCGTCGAGAAAGGACCAGCGCACCCGGCGCCCGGGCAGGTATTCCTCGGCGCCGTAGGGCGCCCCGCCATCGGAGAAGTGCAGCACCTTGCCGGTGGCGTAGGCCTCGAATTCCGCCGCGTTCATCTGCGCCGCCGCCGGCAGCGCCAGCGCGGCGAGGATCAGGGCAAGCGCCGGCACCGGCGCACGGAGGGGGCGGGTCATGCCCTCAAGATGCCAGAGCCCGCCTCCCCGGGGAAGTCCCGCGCCGGGTCCGGGCAGGCCTCCGCCGACCAGGCCCGGGCGCGGCGGTCCATGACCCGGCGCCAGAGCGGCGGCACCAGGGCGAGGCTCGCCATCACCGGCAGCGAGGCGGGCAGCATCGGCATCGCGCCGGGCTCGAGCCGCAGCCCGGGATAGGGCCGGGCGGGGTTGGCGTGGTGATCGGAATGCCGCGGCGCGTTCAGCAACAGCCCGGCGGTGAAGGCATGCGGCGCGTTCCAGCTGTGCGCGGGGCCGACCGGCTCCCAGCGCCCGGGGCCGAGGGCGCGGCGGGTCAGCCCGTAATGCTGCACGTAATCCGACAGCAGGAGCTGCATTTGCGCGTAAAGACAGAGGCCGAGATAGAGCGCCACCGCGCGGCCTCCCCCCAGCGTCCAGACCGCAGCGAGGCTGAGCGCCGCGCCGGCGCCGTAGGCCGCGTAGGGGTGGCGTCCGCGCCCGCGCCCGGCGCGAAGCCGCGTCTCGGCGCGCCGGCCCTCCCGGAACGAGCCCCACCAGGCGCGCGGCGCGAAGCGCCAGAAGCCTTCGCCGAGCCGCGCGCTGTTCGGGTCGCGCGGCGTCGCCACCCAGACATGATGGACCCGGGGATGGGCCGAGGCGTGGTGGCCGAACAGCAGCGTCACGAAGACCAGGGTGCCGAGCCGGCGCAGCCGCCGGTCGCCGCGGTGGATCAGCTCGTGCGCGTTGGAGTTCGACACCTGGCCCAGAAACAGCCCCAGCGCCACGAAAAGCGCGAGGCGCGCGGGCAGCGGCGCGGGGCTCGCCGCCAGCGCCAGGACGCCGCCGTAGAGCAGCGGGACATGCGCGATCCCGAGCGCTGCAGACAGCGCGGTGCCGGCTGGGAACTCGCCGCCCGGGCTTTCGGCGCCGTCCGGCGCGGCGATGCGGTCGAGCAGGGCCGCGAAGACCGTGACATAGGCCAGCGCCGCCCAGATCGCCCAGCCGCCCCAGATCAGCGCCGCGGCGAGCAGCGCCACCAGCGCCCCGGTGATGGCGGCGAAACGGGTCATCTCGGTTCATCCTTTCGGCGGTATTCGCGCGGCATGGCGGCGCATGATACGCCTATCGGAACATTCCGTCACCGATAAGGCGGGATCGGGTCCGGGCACCGCCGCGGACGGCCCCGGCAGCGTCGTTTTTCGCTATCGGACGGCGCGCGCCGCACCCTAGAAGACCAGCAGAGGCGGAGAGGAAGGAAGGCGGATGGCACTCGACGGCGACAGCCGGAACGGCGGCGGGATCTGGAAATCGGGCCGCGGCAAGGGACGCGGAACCCCGAAGGGCCGGCAGCTGGAGGACGGGGCCTGGGCCGAGGTGCGGGCGCTTCTGGGCGAGCGGCCGCGGCGGCGCGACCTGCTGATCGAGTTCCTGCACCTGATCCAGGACCGTTACGGGCATCTCTCGGCGGCGCATCTGCGGGCGCTGGCCGAGGAGATGCGGCTGTCGCAGGCCGAGGTCTACGAGGTCGCGAGCTTCTACGCGCATTTCGACGTCGTCCGCGAGGGCGAGGCGCCGCCGCCGGCGCTCACCGTGCGGGTCTGCGATTCGCTCTCCTGCGAGCTGGCCGGCGCCGAGACGCTGCGCCGCGCGCTGGAGGACGGGCTCGACGCGGCGCAGGTCCGCGTCGTCCGCGCCCCCTGCATGGGGCGCTGCGACACCGCGCCGGTCTGCGAGCTCGGCCATTTCCACCTCGACCACGCCACGCCCGAGAGCGTGCGGGCGGCCATCGCGGCCGGCCACACCCACCCGGTGATCCCGGACTACGAGACCTACGACGCCTATGCGGGGGCCGGCGGCTATGCCGCGCTCACGGCGCTGCGCGAGAGCGGCGACTGGCAGCAGGTGCAGGAGCGGGTGCTCGCCGCCGGCATCCGGGGCTTGGGCGGCGCGGGCTTTCCCTCGGGCAAGAAATGGGGCTTCGTGCGCGCGGAGCCGGGGCCGCGCTACCTCGCGGTGAACGGCGACGAGGGCGAGCCCGGCACCTTCAAGGACCGCTATTACCTCGAGCGGGTGCCGCATCTCTTTCTCGAGGGCATGCTGATCGCCGCCTGGGCGGTCGAGGCCGAGACCTGCTTCATCTACATGCGCGACGAATACCCCGCGGTGCTGGAGATCCTGCGCCGCGAGATCGCCGCGCTGGAGGCGGCGGGCATCGTGGCGCCGGGCTATATCGAGCTGCGCCGCGGCGCCGGGGCCTATATCTGCGGCGAAGAGAGCGCGATGATCGAATCGATCGAGGGCAAGCGCGGCCTGCCGCGCCACCGGCCGCCCTACGTCGCCCAGGTCGGTGTCTTCGACCGCCCCACCCTGGTGCACAATGTCGAGACGCTGCACTGGGTGGCGCGGGTCTGCCGCGAGGGGCCGGAGGTGCTCTCGGGCACCGAGAAGAACGGCCGCAAGGGCCTGCGCTCCTTCTCGGTCTCGGGCCGGGTGGCGACACCGGGCGTCTACCTGCTCCCCGCGGGCTCGACGATCCGCGACGTCATCGCCGCCGCCGGCGGCATGGCCGCGGGCCATGTCCTGAAGGCCTACCAGCCCGGCGGGCCGTCCTCGGGGCTCTTGCCGGCGTCGCTCGACGACGTGGCGCTGGATTTCGACATGCTGCAGCCGCACGGGTCCTTCATCGGCTCGGCCGCGGTGGTGGTCTTGTCGGAGGCCGACAGCGCGCGGGACGCGGCGCTCAACATGCTGCGCTTCTTCGAGGACGAGAGCTGCGGGCAATGCACGCCCTGCCGCGTCGGCTGCGAGAAGGCGGTGAAGCTGATGCAGGCCGAGACCTGGGATGCGGGGCTGCTCGAGGAGCTCTCCCAGACCATGGTCGACGCCTCGATCTGCGGCCTGGGCCAGGCCGCGCCGAACCCGATCCGCCTGGTCCTCAAGCACTTCCCCGACGAGGTCGGCGCCACCGACCACGCCCCCGCCGAGACCGGCTACGACACCGACGCGGCCCTGGAACGCAAGGAGCAGGACGGGCAGGGCTAGCGCCGGCCGGTCCGGGCCAGGCCCGCCGCGGCTTGCGCCGAGGCCCGGACCGGGCCCGGCTTGCAATCGCGCCCGGGGGGCGACATATCCGGGCCGAAGCCCCGGAGGGACGCATGCTGAGACCCGCTCTGTTCTGCATCTTGGCGGCGCTGGCGGCCGCCCCGGCACCGGCCACCGAGAGGGTGCCGGAAAGCCAGGCCGAGATCTCGCTGAGCTTCGCGCCGCTGGTGCGCGAGGCGGCGCCGGCGGTGGTCAACATCTACGCGCGTCGTGTGGTCGAGCGGCAGAGCCCGTTCGCCGGCGACCCGCTCTTCGGCGATTTCTTCCGCAATTTCGCGCCGGGCCGGCCGCAGGTTCAGAACTCGCTGGGCTCGGGCGTCATCCTGTCGCCGGACGGCATCGTGGTGTCGAACCACCATGTCGTGGGCGGCGCGCAGGACATCCGGGTGGTGCTCAACGACCGCCGCGAATACCGCGCCGAAGTGCTGCTGGGCGACGAGGAATCCGACCTCGCCATCCTCCGGCTCGAGGGCGCCCGCGACATGCCGCATCTCGAGCTGCGCGACAGCGACAGCGTCGAGGTGGGCGAGCTGGTGCTGGCCATCGGCAACCCGTTCGGGGTCGGGCAGACCGTGTCCTCGGGCATTGTCTCGGGGCTGGCGCGCTCGGGCACCGCCACCGGCAATGCCCGCGGCTACTTCATCCAGACCGACGCGCCGATCAATCCCGGCAATTCCGGCGGCGCGCTGATCGACATCGCGGGCCGTCTGATCGGCGTCAACACCTCGATCCTGACCCGCTCGGGCGGCTCGAACGGCATCGGCTTCGCGATCCCCGCGGCGCTGGTGAAGCAGTTCGTGGCCCAGGCCGAGGCCGGCGGGACGCGGTTCGAACGCCCCTGGGCCGGCCTGCACGGCCAGGAGGTCACCGCCGACCTGACCGCGAGCCTCGGGCTCGACGTGCCGGGCGGGGTGCTGATCTCGGCGATCCACCCGGCCAGCCCCTTTGCCGGGGCGGGGCTGCGCACCGGCGACGTGGTCACGACGGTGGACGGGCTGCCGGTCAACACCCCGGCCGAAATGCTCTACCGCCTGTCGGTAAAGGGGATCGGCGCGCGCTCGGAGATCGCGGTGATGCGCCAGGGCCGGGCGCAGCGCCTCGCGGTGGACCTGATCGCGGCGCCCGAGGAGCCGCCGCGCGACGCCGTCACGCTGGGCCCGCGCGAGGTGCTGCCCGGCCTCGCGCTGGCGCGCGCCAACCCGGCGCTGATCGGTGAGATGGAGCTGCCGCTTCTGACCGAGGGCGTGGTGGTGACCGATCCCGGCCGCTGGGGCGCCCGGGCCGGGCTCCGGCCCGGCGACCTGATCCGCCGGATCAACGGCCGCGACGTGGCGCATCCCGACGAGGTCGCCCCGACGCTGCGCGCCGCGGCGCCCAACATCGCCCTCGAGGCGGAGCGCGGCGGCCGCGGGCTCGTGCTGCGCTTCCGGCTCTGAGATGGCCGATCTCTTCGATCCCGCCCCGGACGAGGCCGCGCCCGAGCCGCGCGCGCCGCGCCCGCTGGCCGACCGGCTGAGGCCGCAGCGTCTGGCCGAGGTGATCGGCCAGGCCCAGGTGATCGGCCCGGACGGGCCGCTCGGCGTGATGCTGGCCTCGGGCAGCCTCGGCAGCCTGATCTTCTGGGGGCCGCCCGGCGTCGGCAAGACCACCATCGCGCGGCTTCTGGCGCACGAGACCGACCTGCATTTCGTCCAGATCAGCGCCATCTTCTCCGGCGTGGCCGACCTCAAGAAGGTCTTCGAGGCCGCCCGCCAGCGCCGCCGCGCCGGGCAGGGCACGCTGCTCTTCGTCGACGAGATTCACCGCTTCAACAAGGCCCAGCAGGACAGCTTCCTACCGCATATGGAGGACGGCACGATCCTCCTCGTCGGCGCCACCACCGAGAACCCGTCCTTCGAGCTCAACGCCGCGCTCCTGAGCCGCGCCCAGGTGCTGGTGCTGGAGCGGCTCTCGGACGCGGAACTGGAGCGCCTGGCGCTGCGCGCCGAGGCCGAGCTGGGCCGCGACCTGCCGCTCGCGCCCGAAGCCCGCGCGGCGCTGCGCGAGATGGCCGACGGCGACGGCCGGGCGCTCTTGAACCTCGTCGAGCAGGTCGCCGCCTGGAAGGTGGCGGCGCCGCTCGACATCGCGGCGCTGCGCACCCGGCTGATGCGCCGCGCGGCGCAATACGACAAGTCCGGCGACGCCCATTACAACCTGATCTCGGCGCTACACAAATCGGTGCGCGGCTCCGATCCCGACGCGGCGCTCTACTGGTTCGCGCGGATGCTCGAGGGCGGCGAGGATCCGCGCTATCTGGCGCGCCGCATCACCCGCATGGCGGTGGAGGATATCGGCCTCGCCGACCCGCAGGCCCAGGCGCAGTGCCTCGACGCCTGGCAGACCTACGAACGGCTGGGTTCGCCCGAGGGCGAGCTGGCGCTGGCGCAGGCGCTGGTCTACCTGGCGCTGGCGCCGAAATCGAACGCCGTCTACGGCGCCTACAAGGCCGCCCGCCGGCTGGCCCGCAAGGAGGGGTCGGCGCGGCCGCCCAAGCACATCCTGAACGCCCCCACCAAGCTCATGCGCGAGCAGGGCTACGGCGAAGGCTACGCCTACGACCACGACGCCGAGGACGCGTTTTCCGGGCAGAACTACTTCCCCGACGGCCTGACGCGCCCGGATTTCTACCAGCCGGTGGAGCGCGGCTTCGAACGCGAACTGAAGAAGCGGATGGACTATTTCGACCGGCTGCGGCGCGACCGCTCGGGCTGAGGCCGCGCGCGGGCCGGGACGGGGCGCCGTCCCGGCCGCCTCTGTCAGAGGCCGATCATCTCGGCCTGGCGCACGATCACCTCGGCCTGCTTGATCGAGGCGATGTCGACGAGCCGGCCCTTGTAGACCGTGGCGCCCTGGCCCGAGCGCTTGGCCGCCTCCATGGCGTCGAGAATTTCGCGCGCCTCGGCGACCGCGGTCTCGGTGGGGGTGAAGACCTCGTTGGCGAGCGCCACCTGCTTGGGGTGGATCGCCCATTTGCCGACCATGCCGAGCGTCGCCGAGCGCAGCGCCTGGGCGCGGAAACCCGCGTCGTCGGAGAAGTCGCCGAACGGCCCGTCCACCGGCAGCACGCCGTGGGTGCGGCAGGCGGCGACGATGGCGGCCTGCGCCCAGTGCCACGGGTCGGACCAGTATTTCGTCCCCTCGCGGTGCATGTAGTAGTTCTCCTGGGTGCCGCCGATGCCGGTCGTGGCCATGCCCATGGAGGCCGCGAAATCCGCCGCGCCGAGGCTCATTGCCTGCAGCCGCGGGCTCGCGGCGGCGATCTCCTCGACATGGGAGATGCCGGCGGCGCTTTCGATGATGACCTCGAAGCCCAGCGGCTTCGAGCGGCCCTTGGCGCGCTCCACCGCGGTCACCAGCGCGTCGACGGCGTAGAGGTCGGCGGCGCAGCCCACCTTGGGGATCATGATCAGGTCGAGCCGCTCGGGCGCCTGTTCCAGGAGGTCCACCACGTCGCGGTACCAGTAGGGGGTGTCGAGCCCGTTGATCCGCACCGACAGGGTCTTCTGACCCCAGTCGATGTCGCCGATCGCGGCGATGACGTTGCGGCGGGCGCCGTCCTTGTCGTCGGGCGCCACCGAATCCTCGAGATCGAGGTTGATCACGTCGGCCTCCGAGGCGGCCATCTTCTCGAAGATCTGCGGCCGCGAGCCGGGCCCGAAGAGCTGGCAGCGGTTGAGACGGGCCACCGGGGCCGGCTGGATGCGGAAAGACATGATCTTGCCTCCTGGGGTAATTTTGTGTCGCATGACGTCGCGTACGGGTTAGGAAATGACTGCCCCGCCTGCAAGACGATTCTGCACCCGCGAAATAGCCGCGCCCTATGCGGCCGGCAGGCGGAAGGCGGCGCCCCGGCCTGCACGATCCTTGCGCGCGGGGGCGGGAGGACTGGTGGGATCTTCGCGCGGGGGGTGGAAATCCTGCCCGATTGCGACAGTCTTTGCGACGTTCCGTGCCAGACTCCGCGCAAACAGGAGATGCCGATGATCGAGACCCCGTACCTGCTCTTCCTGGGCGACGCGCCCGACAAGCTGGCCGCCAAGGTGGCCCAGGGCATCAAGGATTGGCGTCCGGAGAACTGCGTCGGCCAGTTCCGCATGGCCGGCTGCAACGCCGATATGGGCCTGCCCGACATGAGCCTCGCCGAGGCCCGCGCCGCCGGCGCCCGCACGCTGGTTATCGGCGTCGCCAACCGCGGCGGCAAGATCTCGGCGGCGTGGAAGGCGGTGCTGCTGGAGGCGCTGGAGGCGGGATTCGACCTCGCCTCCGGGCTGCACAACCTGCTGCGCAACGAGCCCGACCTGCGCGACAAGGCCGCCGAGACCGGGCGCAGCCTGCACGACGTGCGCATCCCCACCGTCGAATACCCGATCGCCAACGGCGAGAAGCGCCGCGGCAAGCGGGTGCTGGCGGTCGGCACCGATTGCTCGGTGGGCAAGATGTACACCGCGCTGGCACTCGACCGGGACATGCAGGCGGCGGGGATGAAATCCACCTTCCGCGCCACCGGCCAGACCGGCATCCTGATCACCGGCGAGGGCGTGCCGCTCGACGCCGTGGTGGCCGATTTCATGGCCGGGGCGGTGGAATGGCTGACGCCGGACAACGACGACGACCACTGGGACGTGATCGAGGGGCAGGGCAGCCTGTTCCACGTCTCCTATTCCGGCGTCACCCTGGCGCTGATCCATGGCGGCCAGCCGGACGCGCTGATCCTCTGCCACGAGCCGACCCGGACCCACATGCGCGGCCTGCCGGGCTACGCGCTGCCCTCGCTCGAGGCGCTGCGCGACACCGCCCTGCCGCTGGCCCGCGTGGCCAACCCGGAGTGTCAGGTGGTGGGGGTCGCGGTGAACACCGCGGGGCTCGACGACAACGAGGCCGAGGCCTATCTGCGGCAGGTCGAGGACCGCCTGGGGCTGCCGGCGGTCGATCCCTACCGGCACGGCACGGCGCCGATCGTCGAAGCGCTGAAGGCGCTGTGAGACGGGCGCGCCCGGCGGGCCCCGCGATGGCGCGGGCGGCGCCGGCGGGAGCCTCCGGCGGGGATATTTCGGCTCAGAAGAAGCGAGGGCGCGATGCAGAAGCGAGGGGCGGCATGCAGATCGAGGTGACGCGCGACGTGTTCCGTCTGGCCGAGGCCTTCACCATCAGCCGCGGGTCGCGCACCGAGGCGCAGGTGCTGACGGTGACGGTGACCGAGGACGGGGTGACGGGACGCGGCGAATGCGTGCCCTATGCGCGCTACGGCGAGACGCTGGACAGCGTCGCGGCGGAGATCGCCGCGCTGCCCGGGACGTTCGACCGGGCGGGGCTGCAGGACCTGCTGCCGGCCGGCGCGGCGCGCAACGCGGTCGATTGCGCGCTCTGGGATCTCGCGGCCAAGCGGGCCGGGCGGCGGGTCTGGGACCTGGCCGGCCTGCCGGCGCCGGGGCCGGAGATCACCGCCTACACGCTGTCGCTGCAGGCCCCCGAGGCGATGCGCGCGGCGGCGGCGAAGCATGCCCACCGGCCGCTGCTGAAGATCAAGCTCGGCACGCCTGACGACATGCCGCGGCTCGAGGCGGTGCGCGCCGGCGCCCCGGAGGCGCGGATCATCGTCGATGCCAACGAGGGCTGGACCGCCGATCTCTACCGCGACCTGGCGCCGCACCTGGCGCGGCTTGGCGTGGCGCTGGTCGAGCAGCCGCTGCCGGCGGGCGAGGACGAGGCGCTGCGCGGGCTCGACCGCCCGGTGCCGCTCTGCGCCGACGAGAGCTGCCACGACCGCGGCTCTCTGGCGGCGCTGGCCGGGCTCTACGACGTGGTCAACATCAAGCTCGACAAGACCGGCGGCCTGACCGAGGCGCTGGCGCTGCGCGATGCCGCGCGGGCCTCGGGCTTCGGCGTCTTCGTGGGCTGCATGGTGGGCTCGTCGCTGGCCATGGCGCCGGCGGTGCTGGTGGCGCAGGGCGCCGAGATCACCGATCTCGACGGCCCGCTGCTCCTGGCCGAGGACCGCGACCCGCCGCTGCGCTACGACGCGCGGGGCGTGCATCCGCCCGAGCCGGCGCTCTGGGGCTGAGGATGCGGCGCGCGGTGGTCTGGGATTGCGAGTTCCTGACCGATGCCGGCGCGCCCGGGCGCTTCTGGTGCGGCCCGCGCGACCCCGACCCGACGCTCGTGCAGCTCGGCGCGGTGCGGCTCGACCTCGACGGCGGCGCGCCCCGCGTGCACGACCGCTTCGAGGCGCTGGTGGTGCCGCGCGACCGCCGCGGGCGCCGGGTCGCGCTGGCGCCGCTCTTCACCCAGCTGACCGGTCTCACCGAGGCGCGGCTCGACGCCGAGGGCGGGCCGCTCGGCGCGGCGCTGGCGGCCTTCGCCGCCTTTGCCGGGGACGCCCCGCTCTGGGCTTGGGGCAAGGACGAGTTCAACGCCGTGGCGATCAGCTGCTACGTCGCCGGGATCGCGCCGCCGATCGCCGCCACGCGCTTCGGCAACGCGCCGCTGCTGCTCGAGCGCGCCGGCGTGCCGCTGGAGCGTATCCACGCCCTGCGCTCGCACACGCTGGCCGCCGAGTTCGGGCTCGACCTGCCGCAGCTGCGCGGCCATGACGCGGTCGATGACGCGACGGCGGTGGCGCATGTGCTGGCCCACCTGATCGGCGCCGGCCGGCTCGCCCCCGAGGCCGTGGCGAACATCGATTCCGCCGCCACTTAAGCCGCCGCGGGTGCCGCCGCCCCTTGACGCCGGGGCGCGGGCGCCCGAGACATCGCGGCAGTCAAACCGGAGGTCTCCCCGTGTCCCGAACCGTCTACGTCAACGGCGAATACCTGCCCGAAACCGAAGCCAAGGTGTCGATCTTCGACCGCGCCTTCCTGATGGCCGACGGGGTCTACGAGGTCACCTCGGTGCTGGACGGCAAGCTGATCGACTTCGCCGGCCATGCCACGCGGCTGGCGCGCTCGCTGGCCGAGCTCGACATGGCCAACCCGGTCAGCACGGAGGAGCTGCTCGAGATCCACCGCGAGCTGGTGCGCGTGAACGGGATCGGCGACGGGCTGGTCTACCTGCAGATCACCCGGGGCGCGCCGGGCGACCGCGACTTCGCCTTCCCCGATCCCGAGACCACGCCGCCGACCATCGTGCTGTTCACCCAGTCGAAGCCGGGCCTGGCCGACAGCCCGGCGGCGCGCGACGGCATCTCGGTGATCTCCATCGAGGATCTGCGCTGGAGCCGGCGCGACATCAAGACGGTGCAGTTGCTCTACCCGTCGCTGGGCAAGATGATGGCCAAGAAGGCCGGCGCCGACGATGCCTGGATGGTCGAGGACGGCACCGTGACCGAGGGCACCTCGAACAACGCCTATATCGTCAAGGACGGCCGCATCGTCACCCGCGGCCTGTCGAACGACATCCTGCACGGCATCACCCGCGCCGCGGTGCTGCGCTTCGCGCGCGAGGCGCAGATGGTGGTCGAGGAGCGTCCCTTCACCATCGAGGAGGCGAAGGCGGCCGACGAGGCCTTCGTGACCTCGGCCTCGGCCTTCGTGCTGCCGGTGGTGAAGATCGACGGCGTGGAACTGGGCGCGGGCCGGCCGGGCCCGGTGGCGCGGCGCCTGCGCGAGATCTATCTCGAGGAGAGCCGCAAGGCCGCGGTCTGAACGAACGCGCCGGTGCCCCCGGTCATTCGTTGCGCGGATAGCTGACGCAGCCGGTGGCGGGGTCGAGCGCGGCGCCGGTCCGCGGCGCCAGCCGTTCGGGCCGGCGGAACGGCGCGCAGAGCCGGTAGCCGCCGCCCGGCTCGGGGGCGTAGCGGTAGGGCGCCCCGGAATAGGGATCGGCAAGCCGCACGCCGCGGCCGCATCCCGGCGTCAGGTCCAGCCCCCGCGGCAGCGCGCCCTCGGCTCGCGCCGTGCAGGCGATCGCCGCGGAGAGCCGTTCGAGATCGCCGAGCCGCAGATCGTCGCGGCGCTCCGCCCGCCCGGCGCCGGGGCCGCCCACGGTGACCAGCCCGGCCAGCGACAGCGCGGCGGCCAGCGCGGCGAGGCCCCAGGCGGCGCCGCGCCCGCGGTTCAGGCGCTCAGCCGGCATCGCCGCGGTCGCGGACGAGGCCGCGGAAATAGAGCAGCACCAGCCCGGCCACCACCGCGACCAGCCCGGCCTCGAGGGCGAAACGCCCGGTCAGCTCGCCGCCGAGCCCGGCCGCGAGCACGGTGATGAGGTCGCCCAGGAGGGTCAGCGCGGCGAGGAACATCGCCAGATGCGCCAGCCAGTCGCGCACCGCCGAGCGCCGCAGGCCGCGATCGGCGCGCGCCGCGGCGGCGATCCGGGCATCGAGCCAGAAGAACAGCGGGAAGAACACCGCGAGGCTCGCCACCGCGTTGCGGATGGTGCCGGTGCGCGCCCCGGCAAACTCGCCCGGATCGGGCAGCCAGATCTCGATCAGCGCGAAACCCAGCGCCACGATCTGCACCACGCTCACCCCGAGCGCCACGAACATCAGCCCGTAGAGGAACGCCTCGCGGGCGCTGACCGAGCGCCGCGGTCGGGGCACCGGCAGGCCGAGCGCATCCTCCGCCCAGGCCCCGAGCGCGGCGTCGATCTCGGCCCGCGACCAGCCCGCGCGCTCCAGCGCGCCGGCGATCTGGGGGCGCGCATGGCCGGCGGCGAGGGCCTCGGCGACGAAACCCTGCAGCCGCTCCGGAGCCCGCATGCCGCTCAGTCCGGTTTGCCGACGTTCTCGGCGAAGCTCTTCTCGAAGGCGGCCTGCTTGTCGCTGCCGGCCTCGGTCTGGTGCTTGGCCTTCCACTCCGACATCGGCATGCCGTAGAAGATCTCGCGCGCCGTCTCCTTGTCCATCTCGATGCCGCGCGCGTTCGCGGCCTCCTGGTACCAGCGCGACAGGCAGTTGCGGCAGAACCCGGCCAGGTTCATCAGGTCGATGTTCTGCACGTCGGTGCGGTCGTCCATCAGGTGCTGGCGCAGGCGGCGGAAGGCGGCGGCTTCGAGCTCGATACGGGTCTGGTCGTCCATGGGAATCTCCGCGAATGTCTCCCGACACAGATCGGCGCTTTTGCGCCGCGCTTCAAGCCGGCGGCGCCGGACGGGCAGGGCGGCGGGTAGGTCGCAACGCCATGGCTCCGCCCCGCGCCTACCCGATCGGGTCTTGCGCAAGCCGCCGCGAGGGCGCAAGCCATAGGGAATTGCGGGCGGGGAATTGCGGCGGCCGGGCAAATCGGCGATAAGCGCGCCCGTTAGCGGTAACAGCCGCGCCCCGGCCCGCCCCCGCGGCGGCCCGGGCGAGAGGACCGGATGAGGGGAATGCGATGAGACGGATGCGCAACGTGAAGATCGTGGCCACGCTGGGGCCCGCCTCTTCCGATTACGACACGATCCGGGCGCTGCACGAGGCCGGGGCGGACGTCTTCCGCCTCAACATGAGCCACGGCAGCCACGACGAGATCGCCGAGAAGCACCGCATCATCCGCAAGGTCGAGAAGGATCTCGACAGCACCATCGCCATCCTCGCCGACCTGCAGGGCCCGAAGCTGCGCGTGGGCGTCTTCGCCAACGGCGAGGAGGAACTCGAGGAAGGGGCGCGGTTCCGGCTCGACCTCGACACCGCCGAGGGCGACGCCGCCCGGGTGAACCTGCCGCATCCCGAGATCTTCGAGGTGCTCGAGCCCGGCGCGCGGCTGCTCGTCAACGACGGCAAGATCCGCCTCAAGGTGCTGGATTGCGGCGCCGACTTCGCCGAATGCGAGGTCGTGGTCGGCGGCACGATCTCCAACCGCAAGGGCGTCAACGTGCCCGACGTGGTGCTGCCGGTGGCCGCCCTGTCGGAAAAGGACCGCCGCGACCTGGCCTTCGTGGTCGAGCTCGGCGTGGACTGGCTGGCGCTGTCCTTCGTGCAGCGCGCCGGCGACGTGCTCGAGGCGCGCGAGCTCGCCGGCAAGAAGGTCGGCATCATCTCGAAGATCGAGAAGCCCGCGGCGGTCAACGCCTTCGACGAGATCCTCGCGGTCTCCGACGGCATCATGGTGGCGCGCGGCGATCTCGGGGTGGAGCTGCCGGTGCAGAACGTGCCGCCGATCCAGAAGCGGCTGACCCGGCGCTGCCGGCAGGTCGCCAAGCCCGTCATCGTCGCCACCCAGATGCTCGAATCGATGATCGAGAGCCCGGTGCCGACCCGGGCCGAGGTCTCGGACGTCGCGACCGCGATCTACGAAGGCGCCGACGCCATCATGCTGTCGGCGGAATCGGCGGCCGGCCAGTACCCGATCGAGGCGGTGACGACGATGGACAACGTCGCCCGCGAGGTCGAGAGCGACCCGAACTACCGCACCATCATCGACGCCCAGCGCGGCGCCAAGCGCGAGACCGTGGCCGATGCCATCGTCGCCGCGGCGCGCGAGATCACCGAGACCACCGACATCAAGGCGATCTGCTGCTACACCCAGACCGGCACCACGGCGCTGCTGGTGGCGCGCGAGCGCCCCGCGGTGCCGATCCTGGCGCTGACCTCGCAGGATGGCACGGCGCGACGGCTGGCGCTGCTCTGGGGCACCAAGTGCATCCGCACCGCCGAGCTCGACCGCTTCAAGAGCGCGGTGGTCAACGCCGCCCGGGCGGCGCGCAGCCTCGGCTATGCCGGGCCCGAGGACCAGATCGTGGTCACCGCCGGCGTGCCCTTCAACACCACCGGCACCACCAACATCCTGCGCGTCGCGCCCTGCGACGAGCGGCTGATCTTCAACACCGATCCGGAATGACGCCGGGGCCGGGCGCGTGGCGGCCGATCTCGCCCTGACGCTCGGCCTGGTCGGGCTGGCGCTGGCGGTTCCCGCCATGGTCGCGGCCTGGTCGGACCGCCGGGCGCCGCGGCTCTCGGCGCTGCTGGCCGCGGCTTCGCTGGGCCTCCTGGCCTGGGCCTGGACGCGGCGCCCCGGGGGCTACGGCGCCGCCGACGCGGCGGAGGCGGTGATCGGCGTCGCGGCGCGGCTGCTGAACTAGGTGCCGCCCCCTTGCAATCGCCGCCCGGGCCGCGTATCGGGGCGGCTCGAATAGCCGCGCGGCCGGCCGGTATGGCATGCCGAGTCGCGCGGGCAGACGTCAAAGGAGACGAAAATGCCGAAGATGAAGACGAAGTCGAGCGCCAAGAAGCGCTTCAAGGTGTCCGCCACCGGCAAGGTGATCGCCGGCCAGGCGGGCAAGCGCCACGGCATGATCAAGCGCACCACGAAGTTCATCCGCGACGCGCGCGGCACGACCACGCTGTCGAAGCCCGACGCCAAGATCGTCAAGGGCTACATGCCCTACGACCGCTGAGCCGCGAGCGAGAAGGAGTTAGATCATGTCCCGAGTGAAGACCGGCCCCGTCACCCATGCCCGCCACAAGAAGGTCCTGAAGGCCGCGAAAGGCTATTACGGCCGTCGCAAGAACACCTTCAAGGTTGCCCGCCAGGCGGTCGACAAGGCCAACCAGTACGCCACCCGCGACCGCAAGAACCGCAAGCGCAATTTCCGCGCGCTGTGGATCCAGCGGATCAACGCCGCGGTGCGTGCGCATGACGAGAGCCTGACCTATTCGCGCTTCATCAACGGCCTGAGCCTGGCCGGGATCGAGGTCGACCGCAAGGTCCTGGCCGACCTGGCCGTGCACGAGCCCGACGCCTTCGGCGCCATCGTCGAGAAGGCCCGCGGCGCGCTGGCCGCCTGAGGCCCGCCCGGGCCCGGCTGCGTCCGGGCCACCAGATTGCAGGGGCCGCCCGTTCGGGGCGGCCCTTTTTCGTGCCGGATGGCGGGCTGGACTGGGCGCCGGGCGGTCGAGACGCCGGGTGCGGCGCGCCGCCTTGGCCGTCTCCCGACGAAGAGCCGCTGGCACGCCGTCGACGGTCCGCTGCCCCGCGCGGAGCCAAGGCCGCCAGGCCGCCGCGCATCGCCGGGCCGCCCCCGGGCCCGGCGATCTGGTGACGCTGGGCGCGGCGCTCCGAAGTCGCCCGGACGTGGCCGGCATAAAGCGCCCACCCCCGGCCGGGGATCGCCGCGCCGCGGCCCGGCGCTGCGCGGCTCCGCGCCCGGGTTCTGAAGCGCAGCGCTTCCACCTATGTCCCACTTGGCTCCTGCGGGGTTGCCGACTGCTCTTTGCACGCTGGCGGTGGATGCAGGTCCCGGGGACGGTCCCCGGTCAGGATGCCCCGGCCCCCTGCGCGATGCCCCCGCGCGGAGCCAAGGCCCCCGGGCCCGGAGCGCAGCGCTGCCGCCGATGTCAAATAGGGCGCCTGCGGGGCTCCTGGCTGCTCTTGGCACGCCCGCGGCCAGTGCGGATCCCCGGGGCGGTGCTCGGCCAGGATGCCCCGACCGTGCGGGGGGGGGGGGGGGGGGG